>NZ_JBELKF010000192.1:0-3448 GCF_042089775.1 Palleronia sp. | reverse complement strand
CCCGGCAGCAAGAGGGTCAGCTCAAAGCAACAAAGCCAACTGCGATTCCCCTGACTGTTACCGAGGGCCGATACCATCAGGTGCGCCGCATGTTTGCTGTCACCGGCAATCAGGTCGAGAAACTGCATCGCGAACATGTGGGCGGTCTGGCGCTGCCTAATGGCATGGTTCCCGGTCAGTGGAAGCTGCTGAGCGAGGAACAGATCGCCTTGATCTTTCGGTAGGCGCTGTGACCGGAGCACGGCGTCGGGCGGATGAATGCCCGCTTCTTACGCAAGGGAAGAAATGTTTACCACCGAAGGATCTGGCATCCAGCGATTGATCGGGTGCATGAACATGTTTGCCATGCCCGATAGACCAGAAGCTGACCAGATTGGTTGAACCGCTCAAGCGCCGCGGCATGTTGGGGCGAGCCGTAGCCGCTTGATCGTTGCAACCGCGTTTGCCAAGGACCACGAGTAGCAGGACACCAGGAAAGGAAGATAACATGAAGGGATTCAAGGAACCCGGCTTTCAGGACCGAGCGGCTGCGGCTGCTCGTGCCAAGGAAAAGGCACTCGAGAAGATGAAAGCGGCCCCGAAGCCTGATGAGGCCGAACTGGCGGCGCGAGCTGCCCGCAGGGAGGAACGGGACGCAAAGGCCGCCAGCAAGCGGGCGGCCGCCGAAGAAGCCAAAAAGCAACGCGAGCGCGAAAAGCGTGAAAAGGCGCTCGAAGCCGAACGGGAGCAAGCGAAAGCCGTGACGCCCGAACCAACCGAGGCGGAGCGAAAAGCTGCCAGGGACGCGCGCTACGCCGCCCGCAAAAGCCGCAAATTCGGTAGATCGTGATCACGGCCGCTCCCGCCGTATCCAACGCCGGACTGCGGATCACTTGATCATGCCCCGCATCCTCTGGGAATGCTGGCAAGGTCGCGCGGTGCGCAAAGAACTTCGGGTAGATGGCGAGATCCGCCAGTGGCCATGATCGGCTTCCGCACGGGGGTGCGGTGGATGGCCGGAAACCGCCCTTCCTCTGGAAGGCCCTCGCGGGCGCGGCGCAGATTGAGCAAGTGCAGCGAACGGCAGTAAGGTCTGCGGTCCAGTCATTCAATTAGATCACGGCGGACGGCCAGTTCGAGCCCTTCTACGACATTCATCCGCCGTAAGTTAAACGAGCAATGATGCCGCAGGCATGAAGCAAGTCGTCCTGATCCTGTCGCTGGCGCTCGCTGCACCCGTCGTCGCTGACGGGTGAATGGCTGAACATGGTGGGGCCGCTGCCCGACGCTCAGCTGGCCGGGCAGCGGCAGAGTCCTGTATTGGCTCCCTATGCGGAGATGACGACGATCTGGTGCGGCTCATAGATCATCCTGACCGTTGCCTCGGTCGTTTCGAGGAGATTGTCGAACCCGGTGAAGATGTTCCGATGCGGAACGCTTACGCGCTCCGGCTTGACGATCTCTATCCAGGGCTTGAGCCCCGCCAGCGGCTGCTCCGGATCGAAAAAAGTCTCATCGCGCGTGAACTCGTCGATCCGCCTCCATAGCTTAGGGAAGATCGGGGCCATGGTTGCCGGGCCACCGTTCCACTCGGCCCCCGATGAGGTCTTATCCGCCTCCCAGACGCCCTTCTGGGCCTCCTTGGCCTCCAGTGTCACCTCTGTCAGCCTTCGCCGTAGGTCATCGAAAAGTGTATCGTAGAAGAGCGGATAGGCGTGGCCGCGCGCGAGTTGCTGGACATTGATGCTGCCCATGATGTCGTCTGGCCCGAGGAATGTTTCGTCGCCGGTCTTTCCCGGTGCCTCTCCGGCGAACACGAAGGCAATGGGTCGCCCGTACGGGCCGATCTGGTTCGAGTAGATGTAGCCCGGTGCATTCGTCGTTCCGCCCTCGGTTCCTGCCAGGTCCAGGTTGGAGGCCGTTGCGTCTGAGGAGAAAGGCGTGATTGCCGCCTTCTCAAGCGTATCGATCCCCTCGTAACGGAGCTGGATCGACCCGTTCTTCGGGTTGATCTTGGGCGGCGAGCCCCGCCTGCGGAGGCGGAAGATCGGTTCTGGGTCATCGGGAATGAACCGCATCGAGTCGCCATCCGGGAAACCAAGGCCCGGAGCGAACGAGCCAGCAATGAGGGTGAAGGGCATCGGATCGTCTCCGCGTTGCACCAGGAGGTGAGAATCTTGAACGCCTGCAATTGGAAGATATGCAGTCCGACGAGCAAGTCCACGATCATGATCTGCCGCCCATGCTTGGGGCAGACTGCGGCCGCTCGGTTGGCATTGCAGCGGTAGAGTTTGGCCGGGAACCGTGATCGGATTGGCTTCCCTGTCTGCTTGGGCGTTGATGTTGCGCGGCGCACCTGCCGCTCATGCACCGCGCGGCGGACGACAGCTCCGAGCCCTTCCACGACATTCATGCAGTCTTCGGGATGACGCCCCATCTTGCTGATGCCGCACCAAATCAGGCCCATGCTGCGTGCCAGGCTTGGCAGTAGCCATAGCAGGGCAATGATGCTCAGAAGTTCTATCAGGGATTGATGGACACTGACGACTATGCCCCCCTTGCCATTCGGACGCCGGGCCAACGCGAGCGGCAACATCACGACAGAGTTTCGTGTGGCAAGGAGAGGATCAGCGCCCGCGCCCGTCCAGCATCAAAGCCCGCAAGTCGGCTGATCAGCAGGCCGCGTCCGACGCTGTCTGTGGCTGCGATGCCGCGATCCGCTCGACAACTTCAGGCCGCAAGAAACGTTTTCCGCGCTACTTACCGTTCTCACGTGCGTCCCTTAACGGACGTCTCTCCTAATCTGACGGTCTTCATGATAAGCTCCGGGAGAACGGATACGGGAACTTCATGATGACTCTCGGAGACGTCGGGATTTGGCTGGCAGGCATTGGCGACGCGTTCCTGCGGGACCTGAGCTACGCATCGAGCAACTCGCTGTTCGACTGGCCCTTCTACATGGCAGCTCCGGTCGTCATCATAGCCGGTTGTGTCGGGCTCGTAATTGTCACGTATCCAATGGTCCTGTGGGACGAACTCAAGAAGCACCACTACGACCAGCAAGGCAACCCGATCACCCGTTTTGGGAGAGCCGTCGATCGCTTACAGGAAGTCGTTTTCTTCAGCTGTTTGTTCATCGTGGTATGGATGGTGACCGCGGTTGCCGTCTCGATACTGATGCTCAGGGCTCTCGGGGAAGATAGCCTCACCGACCTGAACGCGAATTGGCTTTCGATCGTGATCACCACTCCCATCCTGGGTGCGGCTGCTACTGTGCTCGTCGTCCTTCGGCGCTATGTGGCCAGACGGAAAAAGACGCTGAGGGAGGCGACCTGGAGCCGCTCGGCGAAATAGCTTCTGGCGAGCAGACGTCTTCCGTCTGACCTGAGCCCCGTTTCTTCCTCCAGTTTGCGGTAGAGTCCGCTCCAACGAGGAGACGGACGATGAAGAGATCGAGGTTCAGCGAAGA
>NZ_JBELKF010000059.1:0-21360 GCF_042089775.1 Palleronia sp. | reverse complement strand
CAAAGCCCCAGAGCGGCGGCGTCAGTGCGCCCACGTCCATGGCCTGAGTCGTGACGTTCAACAGGTGGTTCAAGATACGGCCGATCTCGCTATAGAGCACGCGGATCAGCGAGGCGCGGCGCGGCACCTCTGTCTGCGTCAGCTTCTCGATAGCGAGGCACCAGGCGTGCTCCTGGTTCATCGTGCCCACGTAGTCGAGCCGGTCAAAATAGGGCAGGTTCTGAAGGTAGGTCCGGCTTTCCATCAGCTTCTCGGTCCCGCGATGCAGCAGGCCGATATGCGGGTCCACGCGCTCGACAATCTCTCCGTCCAGCTCGAGAACCAGGCGAAGCACGCCGTGTGCCGCCGGGTGCTGAGGTCCGAAATTGATGTTGAAGTTGCGGATTTTCTGCTCGCCCGTCTGGGCGTCGTCGAACTGGGTTCCGTCCATCATCTCAGACCTTCGTAAGGTTTTCAGCCACCATATGGGGGGCGCGCCCTGTACATGGGGCTACAACGTCGTATTTCGGCGCCCGGAAGTCCAGCCGGGCCATCCGGGCATCGCGTATCACGAGCGGTCGGAGAACGACTCGCGGAAGGCGAGAACCCAGAGCAGGATCAGCGCCCCGACCGGCAGGATCGCCAGCAACGACACCCATTTCGAAATGCCGTAGCTGGGCAGAATTCGCCAGAACGGCACCACAAGAAGAATGGCCAGGAACAGGAAACCCGTCAGCATATTGCCCATTGCCATCGAGCCCATCATCATCCCAGCCCCCCTCTCAAGTGTCTTGCTTCGACTTCTCGTCACCCGGCAGCATGTAGTCCGCACCTTCCCACGGGCTCATGAAGTCGAACTGACGGTACTCCTGCACCAGGTCGACCGGCTCGTACACCACGCGCTTGGCGGTCTCGTCGTAGCGGACCTCGACATAGCCCGAGGTGGGGAAGTCCTTGCGCAACGGATGGCCGTGGAAGCCGTAGTCCGTCAGGATGCGGCGCAGGTCGGGATGGCCGGTGAACATGATACCGAACATGTCGAACACCTCGCGCTCGAACCAGTCGGCGCACTGGTGGACCCCGGTGATCGAGGCGGCCATCTCGTCCTCCCGGATCTGCGTCTTGAGGCGGATCCGATGGTTCTGCCACATCGACAGGAAGTGATAGACCAGATCGAACCGCGCCTCGCGGGCCGGATGATCGACCGCGGTGATATCGACGAGTGTGGTGAAACGGCAGGTCTTGTCGGTCTTGAGAAACTCGACCAGCGACCGCACGGAGGCGAGCGTGACGTCCACCGTCAGCTCTCCATTCGTCACGTGGTAGCCAAGAACGCAATCGGGGCGGGCGTTCTTGACGTGCTCGCCCAGTTCGCGAAGGGCCGTTTCGGGCATGTTTCCCTCCTCAGCGGGTGATGGTGCCGGTGCGGCGGATCTTCCGCTGCAGTTGCAGGATGCCGTAGAGCAGCGCCTCGGCCGTCGGCGGGCACCCGGGCACGTAGAGGTCAACCGGCACCACGCGATCACAGCCACGCACGACCGAGTAGCTGTAGTGATAGTAGCCGCCGCCATTGGCGCAGGAGCCCATAGAGATCACGTAGCGCGGCTCGGGCATCTGGTCGTAGACCTTGCGCAGCGCGGGCGCCATCTTGTTGGTGAGGGTTCCGGCCACGATCATCACGTCGGACTGGCGCGGAGAGGCGCGGGGCGCGATGCCGAACCGCTCGGCGTCGTAGCGCGGCATCGAGGTATGCATCATCTCGACGGCGCAGCAGGCAAGGCCGAACGTCATCCAGTGCAAGCTGCCGGTCCGCGCCCAGTTGATGAGGTCATCCGCGGTGGTCAGCAGGAAGCCCTTGTCGGTCAGCTCGCGATTCAGCACCTGGGTGGCGTGCTCGCGGTCGGGCCCTGCGGTCATGGCGGCTTTGGGGGTCGCGCCGGGGGTCACAGACATCTGTTCATCCTCTCACGGAAATCGCGGGTCGGCGTGCGGCACGCCCTTGCTCCGCTTTTGCCACATGCACGTATAAGCGCAGGCCCTCGACGTCAACGCACCCACCGGCACGATCGCCCCGGCTTTGACTTGTCGCGCCTGGTCACGGCCTTGTGCCCACAGGCAGGACGGGACGACGCATCGCCCCGCGGTTCGCGGTCGGCGTCACTCCCAGTCGAGCGCGCCCTTCTTCCATTCATAGGCAAACCCGATCGTCAGGACGCCGAGGAACGCCATCATTGACCAGAAGGCGGCGTCCGTCATGGTCGCGAAGGTCGTGGCCCATGGAAACAGGAACGCGACCTCGAGGTCGAAGATGATGAAGAGGATCGAGACGAGGTAAAATCTTACGTCGAACTTCATCCGGGCATCGTCGAACGCGTTGAAGCCGGATTCATAGGCCGAGACCTTTTCCGCGTCGGGATGCCGCACGGCCAGGACAGCCGCAGCAAGGATCAGCACCAGGCCAAGCGCGATGGCCACTCCCAGAAGCATGATGATCGGAAGGTATTCCCTGAGCATCGGGTCCATGGCGGTCCGGCCTCCTTACGTCGTTCCCGCGGCAGATACTCTCCGCCACGTGCGGGGTCAACGCCCCCGGCCCGCGGCAGGCGATCCCGCTGCCCCGGAATCGAACCGATCGCTCCACAATTCGCGCCCAATTGTGAAGACACGGTCAATGGCCGACAAAAGCCCCCGCCCATGAATAGCCATAGACGATGTATCAGAAACCATCCTTCCTCAGCCGCCTGCGTCACTTCATCAGCACGGATGTGGGGTACTTCTCGCTCGAGATTGCCCTGTGGGTGCCGCTCGCCGGAATTGCGATCGTTCTGGCGCTTGCCTGAGCCACGCGCTCACTCCCAAGGGGGATAGAAGTCTTGCGCATAAAGAAGCTCCGCCCCCGGCGGTGGTAGAGCATCGCGGAACGACTCGCGCTCGGTGATCCGCTCGTACCAGCGGGCCGTCTCCGGGAAATCGTCGAGCGTTGCGAAATGTTGCGCCATGTACACGGCCTGACCGACAGAGATGTCGGCGGCCGAAAAACCGCTCGTCAGAAGGTAATCGCGGTTCTCGACGGGCGTCGAAAGGCGACCCTCGATTGCGGCGTAGCATTTACGCAACCGGGCCGCCTCAATCCGCATGATCAGGGGCGAGCGCATTTCATCTTCGTATAGCACCACATGCTGCTGGGTCAGTGCCGCCGCATGCTGCGTCACCGTTTCGGCAAAGTGCAGCCAGACTAGGAAGTCCGGTCGGTCGATGTCCCCCGGCGGCCGGCCCAAGCCCCTCTCGGGAAACCGCTCGCACAGGATTTCGGAAATCGCCCCAGTCTCGAAGTAGACGTCGCCATCCAGCTCAAGCGCCGGCACACGCCCGGCGGGGCTAAGCGACAGATACTCGGGCTCGCGCAACGATCGGTCGAAGGCATGGACCCGCAGGCTGTAGTTCAGGCCCAGCTCGTTCAAGAGCCAGAGCGTCCGCATCGACCGGGTCTGGTGGCAGTGGTGAAGAACGATCATGTCGTCTCGCTTTTGTCTTGCTCGCGCAGATAGCCCTCTAGCTCGAGCGGGGGCAACTCGCGCCTTGCGCCTGCTGCGCCACGGCAGGCGGCTCGGCCTGGCAGTGTCCGGAGGCGCGACGTCCTTCCGTCGGACGGGACAGCGCCACGAACGCGCGCAGGTCTAGGGCGATATTCGGCGACGTGCCACCCCTGATCGCCGCGGGCAGGCTCAGCCCCGCTTCGTGAAGCCGGAGTTCGTTTCGGTCCACCCGGCATCGCGGAGCGCCTCGCGGTGGTGATGCGCCGACTGCTGGGAAAAACAGCAGAAGGTCGCGTCCAGACCGCTCGCATGCTCTTCGATCGTGGTTACCGCCACGTGTGCCGCTTCGGCTGCGGGGTAGCCGTAGACCCCGGTCGAGATCGCGGGAAACGCGATGCTCTTGCACCCGAGGTCCCGCGCGACCTGCAACGAGCGCCGGTAACACGACGCAAGCGCCTCCGGCTCATGCCGGTCGCCGCCATGCCACACGGGCCCGACCGTGTGAATGACGTAATCGGCAGGCAAGGCATAGCCGCCTGTCGCCTTCGCATCGCCGGTCTCGCACCCACCAAGCCTGCGACACTCCTCAAGCAGCTTTGGCCCCGCTGCGCGATGGATGGCGCCATCGACCCCGCCTCCGCCCAGAAGCGAGCGGTTGGCGGCGTTGACGATGGCATCCACCGTCAGGGTCGTGACGTCGGCCACGAGTACGTGGACCATGTTCTCCTCCTGCGTCTCAGTCACCGGGATCCGGTGCACCGTCGTTGCTGTCCACGCTCGTATCCAGTTCAGCCGGGTCATCATTTCCGTCGGATGACGTGGTATTGCCCGAGGCTTCGCCGGAAGATGTCGAGGATGCGTCGGCCTCCGCCGCCTCTGCGGACGGCGCTGCGTCCGACGTCGCGGTTTCAGACGATGCCGCGTCCGACGACGTTGTGTCGGGACGCGGCTCGGGCGCGATGCTTTCCCGCGGCGGCTCGGCCGATGCTGCGCTGTCGGGCATGTCAGGCGGCGGAGGAGGCGCGTCCGGCGCAACCGGCCCGGCCTGCGCCTCTGTTCCAAACACACGCTGGGCGAAGCCACGGACGGCCTCGATTACCGGTTGATCGGGATTCTCGTGGCAGCGCACGGCAATTCCGGCCACCACGTCCAAGCTGTCGTCGGGAGACAACGTCGAACCCTCGCCCAGCTCGTCTCCTGCATCCAGTCGTCCTGCCATGTAGCCCAAGGCCCAGTCCCCCGCCTGCCCCAGATACGGCGCGTTCTCTGGACCGATGATGGCAGCACAAGCCAACCGGCCGACGCCACCCACCGGCGGTTCGGCCTCCGCGTCCGGGGTCCCCGCATCCTGGCCGAAGGCAGGAAGGGCCACGAGGCTAAGGATCAGGGCGTATCGCATATCGGTTCTCCGTTACGTCATGTGGCGGTCCGGGCGAGACCTCTTACAGGACACTACGAGGCTGGCCGATGTTACGTTCCCGCGTCGATGGGATCGGTGCGGCGCGGAGCGCTGCTCAAAAAGCTGCTCAGGGCCTGCTGGAACAGCTCCGGGCGTTCGCGCATCGGCCAGTGGCCGGTAGGCAGCGCGAGGTAGCGGCAATCTGGAATGCGGGCGCGGGCGCGCTTGAGGTGGACGGCGGGGACCAGCCGATCGAACCGCCCTGCGAGCAGCAGCGTCGGCGCCATAATTCGATGCAACTCTTGCGTTAGGTCGGACTTCAGGCCGCTCCGCGTCATCTCGGCCGCGAGGAACGCGTCGAAGCTGCGCCGCTGCGCTTGCTGTCGGGCCGTCGCGCGCAGTTCGGCCACCGCGTTGCGGCTGACCCGGCGCGGATCGCCGTAGCTCAGCGAAAGGCCCAGCCGCGCGGCGCGCGGGCTCGCCGCAGCGACCCGGTACGCCAGTGGCAATGCTCCGGCACGCCAGGCAGCCCAAGCGAGGCGGTGATGTGGCGCGCGCGCCATCAGGCCGTAGGGGCAGACGCCGATCAGATGGTTCACCCGCTCGGGCGCGTGGATCGCGATCCACAGCGCCATGCCGCCGCCCATGCTGACCCCGCCGAGATCGGCACTCCCAACCCCGACCGCATCGAGAAAGTGCACCGCCCACTCTCCCAGTCCCGGCAGATCCGGCCGACCATCCAGGGCTGCGCTGTCGCCGTACCCCGGCAGGTCGGGGACGATCACCCGGTGTCGCCCCCGCATCGCGGCGACCGTCAGGCGCCAGGTCAGCTCGGCGTGATCGAACCCTGCGCCATGCAGCAGGACAAGCGGCGGCGCGTCGCGCGGCCCCTCGTCCACATAAGCGACAGGGCGTCCCGCAACCTCCGTCCGACGATCGGCAAAGGGCACCGGCAGCTCAGCTCGCCGCCGGTTCGTCCAGCCGCGCAACGCGCGCGCCCTGCTTTGCCGAGGTCACGACACCGAGGCTCTTGAGCTTGCGGTGCAACGCCGAGCGCTCCATCCCGACGAAGTTCGCCGTGCGGCTGATATTGCCGCCGAAGCGGTTGATCTGGGTCAGCAGGTACTCTCGCTCGAAGAGTTCGCGCGCCTCGCGCAGGGGCAGCGTGGCAAGCGAGCCCGACAGCACCACCCGACCCTGCTCTTCCGGCGGCTGCGCCTCGGGCCCAGGCAGTTCGGCGGCGGCGATCTCACCCTGTTCAGCGTCACCCAGGATCAGCACGCGCTCCATCATGTTCTTCAGCTGGCGGACGTTACCCGGCCAGATCATCGTCTGGAGCATCGCGGATGCCTCGCCCGAAAGGCTGCGCAGCGGCAGGCCCTGCTGACGGTTGAACAGGCGCAGGAAGAATTCGGCGAGTTCGGGAATGTCCTCGCGCCGGTCGTCCAGCGACGGCACCTCGATCGGAACCACAGCGAGGCGGTGATAGAGCTCGGACCGGAACTTGCCCTCGTCGCAGAGCGCCTGCAGGTCGCGGTTGGTCGAGGAAACGAAACGGATGTCCACGCGGATCTTGTCGGAGCCACCCACGCGGGTGAAGGCCTGGTCGACCAGCACGCGCAGGATCTTTGATTGGGTCCCGAGCGGCATGTCCGCGACCTCGTCGAAGAACAGCACGCCGCCATCCGCCTGCTCCAGCAGGCCCGGCTCGATCCCGCGATCACCCTCGCGCCCGAACAGGGTCTCTTCCATCCGCTCGGGCTCGATCGCCGCTGCGCCGACGGTGACGAAGGCACAATCCGTGCGCCCTGAGTTGGCGTGAATATAGCGCGCGGCAAGCTCCTTGCCCGACCCCGCTGGACCCGTGAGCATCACGCGACCGTTCGACTTGGTGACCTTGTCGAGTGACGACTTCAGCGACCGGAACGCCGGCGACGACCCCACCAGCTCGGGCGGCTCGGCGTCGCGGCGGCGCAGTTCCACGTTCTCGCGGCGCAGGCGGGATGTTTCCATCGCGCGGCCGATCACCACCATCAGTTGGTCGATGTTGAACGGCTTTTCGATGTAATCGTAGGCGCCTTGCTTGATGGCCGCGACCGCGATCTCGATATTGCCGTGCCCCGAGATGATGATGACCGGCATCCCCGGGTAATCGCGCTTGGCGATCTTCAGGATATCGATCCCGTCCATGTCGGAATCCTTGAGCCAGATGTCGAGGATCATCAGCGAGGGAGGCTCTTTTTCGACCTCAGCCATGCACTCTGCCGAGTTCGACGCCTTGCGGCAGGTATAGCCCTCGTCCTCGAGAATATCCGCGACGAGTTCGCGAATGTCGCGCTCGTCGTCCACGATCAGGATGTCGCCCATGAGTAGTCCGCCTCCTTTTTATATGTCGCCTCCGCCGGCGCGTCTGCCGCCGGCAGCCTTATTTCTGCCCTCGCGCCACGGTGCGCGCCGGGGGTGAACGGATCGGCATCGGTCAGGACAAGCGTGCCGCCGTGTTCCTCGATGATCTTCTTGACGATAGGCAGACCAAGACCCGTCCCCTCGTCGCGGGTGGTTACGTATGGCTCGAACAGGCGGGCGCGGTCCTCGGGCAGGCCGATGCCGTTATCTTCGATCGTCACGAGGATCTCCCCGTCCTCAGCCTTCATCGCCACGCGGACCTCGGGCCGGTAGCCTTCCGGTGAGCCCTTCTTGATGAGGCTCTCTGTCGCCTCGCCAGCGTTCTTGATGAGGTTCGTCATCGCCTGGCCGATCATCGTGTCGTCGACCTCGGTCGTGACCGGCCGGGAGGGCAGATCGGTGCGGATCTTCACGCCCTCCTGCCCCGCCTGCTGCAGCAGCACGGCGGACTCCACGATCTTGGTCATGTCGTGGAAGCGGCGGTCCGGCTCGGGCATCCGGGCGAACTGGCTGAATTCGTTGACGATCCTGCGCAACCCCTCGGCCTGGCGCACGATCACCTCGGTCATCTGCTCGAGCTTCTCGGGCTCGGAGACCTCGCGACTGAACTTGCGCTTGATGCGTCCGGCGGACAGCTGGATCGGCGTCAACGGGTTCTTGATCTCGTGCGCGATGCGGCGGGCGACGTCGCCCCAGGCAGCCATACGCTGCGCCGCGACAAGGTCCGAAACGTCATCGAAGGCCACCACGAACCCTTCCAGCGCGCCATCCTCGGCCCGGCGGGTCGACATGCGCACCAGCAGCGATTCCAGCACACCCCGGCGCGAGACCTTCACCTCGGCCTGCACGCTCTCGTCGCGGCCTTCGGCGATGCGCTCGAACAGCGGGCCGAATTCGGGCACCGCAACGGTCAGATGCGCCGCCTGCCCCGCCTCTTCGGCAAGCACCAGCAGCCGCTCGGCCGAGCGGTTGACGAAGGTCACACGCCCCTCGGGGTCGAGACCGACCACCCCGGCCGTGACCGAGGACAGCACGCTGTCGAACAGCCGGCGGCGGCGGTCGATCTGGTCAGCCGTCTCGAGCAGCGTGTCGCGCTGCGCCTTCAACTGGCGGGTCATCTGGTTGAACAGACGGCCCAGCATCGAAATCTCGTCGTCGCCGTCATCCTCCTGGACCTGCACGTCGAGATCCCCTGCGCCAACGCGCTCGGCCGCGCCGGCCAACCGACCGACGGGACGAGCAAGCCGTTCAGCGAACCAAAGGCCCAGCCAGATCGCGGCGAGGATCAGGATGACGGCAAAGCCGATGTAAAGCAGGCCGAATTCGAACAGCAGCCGCCCCCGGTCCGCCTCGAGTTGGTTGTACAGCCGCACCGAGTCCTGCGTGTCGTCGAGCAGTGCCAAAAGTTCGCCATCCACGTCGCGCGAGACATAGAGGTAGCGATCTTCGATCCCCTGGAGCGCGACGAGGGCACGGAATTCGTTGATGTCCCAGTCCTCGATCACTACCGTCTCGCCATTTGCGGCGGCGTCGATGGCGCCCTCGGGCGGGGTCTCATAGTCGAAAAGGTACGAGCCTTCGCCGCGGGCGCGGATCTCGGCCGTGCTGTCGATGACATAGGCTTCGCTCAGGCCGCGCTGGATCTGCGCCTGTCCCTGCCCCAGAAGCTGCCGAAGTTCGCCGTCGGACAGCTGAATGCGGCCCAGCTGCGCCGCCGCGAGATAGCGGGCGAGCGCATCGGCATCGGTGGCTAAGCTTTCGCGCTGCTCGTCCTCGTACGCCTCGGCCGCGGCAAGGGACGCGCCAACCACCGACCGGATACGATCGGAAAACCACCCTTCGAGGCCGAAATTGATGGTCAGCGCGGCAAAGATCGCGACGGTCACGGTGGGCACCAGCGCGATCAGCGCAAAGACCCCGGTCAGCCGCATGTGCAGCCGCGAGCCCGCCGACTGCGCCCGCCGCGCGGCGATCATCCGCATGAGGGTCATCAGCACCAGCGTCGCGAGCGCCAGCACGTAAACGAGGTCAGCCAGCAGGATCAGCCGCAGCAACATCCCTGCTTCGCCGGCATCAAAGGGCCCAAGCACCAGATAGGTGATGAACGCCAGCACAGGCCCGAGCGCGACCATCCCGATCGTCGCTGCGTTCTGCAACCTTTTGCGCCGGCGCAACCGCACCAACCGGTTCCAGCCAAGCATCCCGGCAGGATGCGCCATGGACGACTCCCGAAACTCAGGCACACGAGTGTGCCGTTACCGCTCATGCGTGGCTTCATTATGAGCGGGGTCTTTGCCCCATCGGCCACGCTATTGTTGCAGCTTTACATCAACTTTCGGCGCCGTGTCACGCTAATATCGAGGTCGGTGATCTTCTTTCTCAACGTATTGCGGTTGATTCCCAACAAGTCCGCACACTTGGCCTGATTGCCCCCCGTCGCGTCGAGCGCGATCTCGATCAGGGGAGCTTCGACCTCGCGCAGGATGCGCTGGTAGAGGCCCGGGGGCGGCAGAACGCCGCCATGCAGGTCGAAATAGCGCCGCAAATGCCGCGCGACCGAGCCCTGCAGGCGGTCTCCGTCGCCGCCGCCCTTCAGGGGCTCCATCGCCGGCTGGTTGCCCAGGACCGCCTCGGCCTCGTCACGGCCGATCTCTCCCTCTCCGCCGGTCAGGGTCAGGCGGCGCACGGTGTTCTCGAGTTGGCGCACGTTGCCGGGCCAGGAGTAGCGGCGGATCAGCCCCATCGCCTCGTCCGAAAACAGCCGCCGCGGCAGGCCGTCCCGCTCGGCCTTCAGCAGGAAATGCTCGGCCAGCAGCGGGATATCCTCGACGCGTTCGCGAAGGGAAGGAACGGTCAGCGTCACGCCGGCGAGGCGGTAGTAGAGGTCCTGCCGAAAATGGCCGGCCTCCATCCGCTGGCCCAGATCGCCCTGCGTCGTGGCCATCACCCGCGGCGCGCCGTCGCCCAGCGCGTCGAGCATCCGAACGATCCTGACCTGCGCCTCGAAGTCCAGATCGCCAACCTCGTCGAACAGGATCGTGCCGCCCCGCGCCTTCGCAAGCACCGTCGAGGGGCCGTCATACGAGGTGAAGTCAGCGACACCTGCGACCACGAACGGCATCGACCGCCGATCCGAAAAATCGTGGACGGCGCGGGCGACAAGGCTCTTGCCCGTCCCGCTTTCGCCGCTGATCAGGACAGGCAGGTCGGTGTTCATCACCCGCGCGACCAGGCGGTAGAGCTCCTGCATCGCGGGCGTCCGCCCCACCAGCGGCAGATCGCCCCCGGCGCCGGGGCTTTCGGGTCGTGACGCGGCGGGCTGGGATCGGCGCGGAGAGTCCAGTGCCTTGGCCGCTCGCTTCATCAGGTCCGGCAGGTCGAACGGCTTGGGAAGGTAGTCGAACGCCTCCTTCTCGGCGGCCTTGATGGCGGTGGTGATCGTGTTCTGCGCCGAGATCACGATGACCGGCAGCCCGGGCCGGCGCTGGGTGATCTCCGGCAACGCGTCAAGCCCGTTGCCGTCCGGCATGACCACGTCCGAGATCACCAGATCGCCCTTCCCCTCATCGACCCACCGCATCAGCGTCACCATGGACGAGGTCGCGTGGACCTTGCAGCCCGCGCGTGTCAGCGCCTGGGTCAGAACGGTGCGGATGGTGCGGTCGTCGTCGGCGACAAGAACGGTACCGTCCATGGTCACTCCTCAGGTTTCGGGGGCAAGGGGAAGCGACACGCGGAAGGCGGTCCGTCCGGGACGGCTTTCCACGGCGATAAGACCGTCGTGATCGCTGATGATCTTCGAAACGAGGGCAAGGCCAAGGCCGGTGCCGTTCTCCTTGCCCGACACGAACGGGTCGAAGATCGACTCCATCAGGTCGGGCGGCATGCCGGGGCCGTCATCGATCACCTCGACCTGGAGCGGAACGGCGGCCGTCTCACCATCCCCCAGCCGCACGCGCAACCCGTGGTCGTAGAAGGTGCGCACCGTGATCGTGCCTCCTTCTGGCCCCGCAGCTTCGGCCGCGTTCTTTAGGATGTTGAGGAAGACCTGGTGCATCTGGTCCTGATCGACCAGCGCAGGTGGCAACGAGGGGTCGTACTCTTCCTTCAGCCGCATATGCGCGGCGAACCCGAGAGCGGCGCTCTTGCGGGTGCGGTCGAGCAGGTCGTGCAGGTTCACCGCACGCCGCTCGGGCGGGCGGAGGTTGCCGAATTGCTCGACCTGGTCGATCAGCGCGACGATCCGGCGGCATTCTCCGACGATCAGGTCCGTCAGCTCGCGGTCGGCGCTGTCGAGGCTCATGGACAAGAGCTGCGCCGCTCCGGTGATTCCGGCGAGCGGGTTCTTGATCTCGTGCCCCAGCATCTCGGCCATGCCGATGGCCGAGCGGGCGGAAGATCGTGCCTGCTTGGCCTTTTGCAGTCGCCCGGCGATCTGCCGCGGCGTCATCAGCAGCAGAACGTGGTCGCCCGCCCCGACCAGCGGAGCCACCTGAATGTCGCAGGTCTCGGGCGGGCGGTTGCCCGACCCGACCTCGACCGTGTTGACGTAAAGCGGCGAACCGTTCGTCCGCACCCGCCCGAAGGCCTCGTCGAGCGGCGCGTCGATGAAGATCCGGTCGAAGACAGGTTCGCCCTGCAGAGACTTGGCCGAGCTCATCAGGAAATCCTCGGCCGCGGCGTTCACCTCGACGATGCGATCCTGGGCGTCGAGCAGCAGCGCCGGCAGCGGAAGGGACGCCCAGAGCGGGCCGTCAACGGTCATTGCGCGTTCCCCATCATGCCGCTGCCCTTCCATGGCCAAGCGCTTCGGGCAGCAGCGCCGCGACCGCTTCCGGGCCTTCGGCGGTCAGGATGTCACGGCGCAGCGGAGTCTCCGGTGCCAACGCGTCGAGGTACCAGCCCAGGTGCTTGCGCACGACCTTCGTGCCCAGCTTGCGGCCGTAGAAGACGCACGAAGCCTCGACATGGCCGGCGACCAAATCCGTGATCTCGGCCGGTCCGGGAACGTCCGGCGCAGGCGTGCCGCCAAGCTCGGCTGCGATTTCTGCGAGAAGCCAAGGGCGCCCCTGCACGCCGCGGCCGATCATCACGCCATCCGCACCCGAGGCGTCGAGGGCCGCGCGAGCATCCGCGGCAGAGCGAATGTCGCCATTGGCAACGACCGGGATCGACACGGCCCGCTTCACCGTGCCGATGGCCTCCCAGTCTGCGCGGCCGGTGTAGAACTGGCAGCGCGTCCGGCCGTGCACGACGATCATGCGCACGCCAGCCGCCTCGGCACGCGCGGCGATCTCGGCCGCGTTCAGCTGTCCGTCGTCCCAGCCAAGTCGCATCTTCAGGGTCACAGGAACATCCACCGCCCCGGCCACCGCTTCGATCAGGGACAGGGCATGGTCCGGGTCGCGCATCAACGCCGATCCCGACAGCCCGTTCACCACCTTCTTGGCGGGGCAGCCCATGTTGATGTCGACGATCCGTGCACCGGCACCGACGACGCGCCGCGCCGCCTCGACCATCCACGGCGCCTCGCGCCCGGCGATCTGGACACTGGTCCGCTCGCGGTCCAACCCCAGCGTCGCACGCTCCCGTACACCCGGCTTTCCCTGCACCATCTCCTGGCTCGCAACCATTTCGCTCACGACCAGGCCGGCGCCGAATCGACAGACGAGGTCACGGAACGGCAGGTCGGTAATGCCCGCCATCGGAGCCAGAAACACTGGCGGATCAAGGGCGAGCGCGGCGAAAGGCGAGGTCACGGGGATATCGATGCCTAATCTATGAGCGTTTGCCCATTCGCTTATCGCCACCACCGAATTAAGGCAAATCGCCATCCGTGCCGGACATGCGAAAAACACGATCTGCCCAAAAGTCGGGCAACAATTGCCTTATCCGAAAGGTAAACGCTTCGAATGCACGGTAAACGTGAAGGGATCGTGATGCCTTTTGTGACCACGACAGCCGCCGTCCTTGTCGCTGCGGGACGCGGAACCCGCGCTGGCGGGGGCCTCCCGAAGCAATGGCGGACGCTGGGCGGACGCACCGTCGCCGCCCATTCGATCGAGGCGTTTCGCGCGCATCCAAGGGTCGACCGGGTCGTTCTGGTGCTGCATCCGGACGATATGGGCCTTGCACCCGGCTGGCAGATGCTGCCCGACATGGATGTAGTCGCCGGGGGCGACACGCGCGGCGAGTCCGTTCGCGCCGGCCTTGCCGCACTGGCCGAAACGGCACCTGACCAGGTGCTGATTCACGATGTTGCGCGCCCGCTGGTGACGTCCGACCTGATCGACCGCGTGATCGGTGCGCTGGCGGACACGCAGGGCGCGGCCCCTGCCCTGCCGGTGGTCGACGCGCTCTGGGTGGGCGAGGATGGTCGCGTGGCCGGCACCCAGGACCGCACCGGCCTGTGGCGCGCGCAGACGCCGCAGGGCTTCCACTATGGTGCGATCCGCGACGCCCACGCCTCAGCAGACGCGGATGCGCCGGACGATGTTGCCGTCGCCCGCGCGGCCGGGCTGGACGTTTCCATCGTCGAAGGCGATGAAAGGAACCTGAAGATCACCGGGCCCGCCGATTTCGAGCGGGCCGAACATCTGCTGCGAGGTCCCATGGATATCCGCGTCGGCAACGGCTTCGACGTCCACGCTTTCATCGAGGGCGACCGCGTGATTCTATGCGGGATCGAAATTCCGCACGATCGCGCGCTTTCTGGCCATTCCGACGCCGATGTCGGAATGCATGCCGTCACGGACGCGATATACGGCGCGCTTGCTGCAGGCGATATCGGGCGGCACTTCCCGCCCTCGGACCCGCAGTGGAAGGGTGCCGAAAGCCACATCTTCCTGTCCCATGCGCGCGACCTGGCGGCGCAGCACGGCTTCAAGCTGGGGAATGCGGACCTGACGCTGATCTGCGAGGCGCCAAAGATCGGACCTCATGCCGATGAGATGTCCGAGCGTCTGGCCGAGATTCTGGGCGCGCACCCCTCGCGCATCTCGGTCAAGGCGACTACCTCCGAGAAATTGGGCTTTCCCGGCCGGCAAGAGGGGATCGCCGCCATCGCAACAGTGTCGTTAGTCCCCGCATGAGCCAGATCATCGCCACCTTCTTCTACACGGGCCTCCTGAAACCCGGCCCGGGCACCTGGGGATCGCTCGCCGCGTTGCCCGCATTCTTCGCCCTGCACGTCCTCGGCGGGCCGTGGCTCTGCGTGTTCGGGATCGTGATGGTCTACGTGGTGGGGTATTGGGCGACGGCGCGGGAGACCGCCCGCACCGGCGACGAGGACCCGGGCTGGATCGTGATCGACGAGGTGGCGGGACAGTGGGTCGCGCTGCTGCCGCTGACCTTCGGCGCGGCGAGCGTCGGCGTCGGGATCGGCGCGCTCTGGCCCGGCTGGATCGCCGGCTTCGCGTTATTCCGTCTGTTCGACATCTGGAAACCCGGCCCTGTCGGCGTGGTCGACCGGCGCGGGGACGTGACGGGCGTAATGCTGGACGACATCGTCGCCGGCGCGATGGCGGCGGTCTGCCTGATGCTCCTCGCCGCAATCGCCCACGGGGTGATCCTGCTGTGACACTGGTTGAGTCGGTCCTTGCGGCCGCCAAGGCCCGCGGGGCGACGCTCGTCACCGCAGAAAGCTGTACCGCCGGCATGATCGCCGCCGCCCTGACCGGACCCGCTGGCGCTTCAGCAGTGTTCGACAGCGGCTTCGTCACCTACTCCAATGCCGCAAAGGTGCGGATGCTGGGCGTTGCGGACGACACTCTCGCCCGCGATGGTGCGGTGTCCGAAGCGGTCGCGCACGAGATGGCCGAAGGAGCTCGGATGCGCTCGGGCGCCACGCACGCTATCTCGGTGACCGGCATCGCAGGGCCCGGCGGGTCAGAGCACAAGCCAGAGGGGCGGGTCTGCTTCGGCCTCTCCACCGCCCAAGGCACCCGGACGGAAACGGTTGAATTCGGACCCCTCGGGCGCGCCGCGGTGCGTGCGGCCACGCGCGATCACGCCTTGCGCCTTCTGGCGGACGCACTCGCCTGATTCAGCCGTAGCGGTTGGCAGCCTCGCGTTCGAAGGCGCGCACGATCCGCTGCATCGCGTCATTGAAGAACATCTGCGCCGCCGATCCCAGAATACGGCTCTTGAACTCGAAATCCACGTCGAAGAAGACCTCGCACCCGCCGCCCTCGGCGTCGCGGAACCGCCAGGTCGCGTTCATGTGTCGGAACGGACCCTTCAGGTACTCGGTGTCGATCCGCATGTCGTCGTGGTCCTTGGTGACACGACTGCCGAACCGCTCGCGGAACACCTTGAACGAGATGACCAGGTCGGCCTCGAGCACTTCGCCCGTGTCCGTCTCGCGGCGCGAGGTGAGCCTTGCGGCCGAGATCCAGGGGATGAATTTCGGATAAGTTTCCACATCGCCCACCAGATCGTACATCTGCTGAGCCGAGTAGGGCAGCTTGCGGGTTTCGTGATGCTTCGGCATATCTCTCCGGGGTCGGCTTCATCGAGGATTTCGACCGATCCGACCATTAAATCAAGGGCGGCGGACATGAAGCGACCGAATTACCACGTCGAAGAGATGATTTCGGCGAAATCCATCGCCGCCCGAATCGAGGCTCTGGCCCGCGAGATCGAACGGCACTTCGCCGGCACCGAGCAACTGGTGGTCGTCGGCCTTCTGCGAGGGTCCTTCGTGTTCATCGCCGATCTGGTGCGCGAGCTGAAGCTGCCGGTCGAGGTCGATTTCCTCGAGGCGTCCTCGTACGGCGACTCGATGGAGAGTTCGCGCGAGGTTCGCATCCTGAAGGACCTGCGCGGCGAGATTGCGGGGCGGGACGTTCTGGTCGTCGAGGACATCGTGGATACGGGCTTCACCCTGCACCACGTTCTGGGCCTCTTGCGCCAGCGCGGGCCCGCGCGGCTCGAAACGATTGCGCTTCTCGACAAGCCGACGCGGCGCGAGGTCGACGTCAAGGCGACCTGGACCGGGTTCGAGATCCCCGACGAGTTCGTCGTCGGCTACGGCATCGACTATGCGCAGCGCGACCGGAACCTGCCTCATATTGGGAAAGTGGTGATGGAGTGACGCCCTGACCGTCACGTGACTATGACGGCGGCGCGATAGATGCTGTGGTGGACTCGTCCGATCAACGCCAACAGGGAATACGCCGATGAAAAGACTGCTATCAACATCCGTGGTCCTCGGAACCGTCGCCACCGTCGCTCTTGCCCAGTCGAACGTCCCACAGGAGGTCCGCGCCCGGCAGGGCCTCATGCAGAACTTCGCATTCTCGCTCTCGACCCTTGGGAACATGGCCCGGGGCAACATCGAGTATGACGCCGGGCTCGCGCAGGCCGCGGCCGACCGCCTCGTCACGTTGTCCAGCATCCATCAGAATGGCTACTGGCCCGATGGCACATCGGCGGAAGAGATCGAGGCGTCGAGGGCCCTGCCCGCGATCTGGGAAAGCAAGGACGACTTCATGTCCGGCTTCGACGACCTGCACCAAGCTGCGACGGCCATGGCTGAAGTTGCCGGCGATGGCCAGCAGGCCGTGGGTGGGCAGATGCGGAGCCTCGGGCAAGCCTGCGGCGGGTGCCATGAAGATTACCGGATCTCGGACGACTGATGCGTCCCACGCTGCTTTTTCTCGCCGCGCTCGTCGCGGCGGGGGCCGTCGTCGCCTGGTTCGTCACAGCGCCCAACCCATTGCCCGCGGCCGAGGTCGAGGGGCTGGAGGGCGATGCCGAAAGGGGTGCCGCGCTCTTTACCCAGGCCGGCTGTGCCTCGTGCCACGTGGCGTCCGGCGTTTCAGAGGGCGACGGTGCGCCGGTCCTCGCCGGCGGCATGGCGTTTGAGACGCGATACGGCACCTTCCACGCACCGAACATCTCGCCCTCATCCCAAGGCATCGGCGACTGGTCCGATACCGATCTGGTGAATGCCATCGCCCGCGGGATCTCCCCTTCGGGCAGTCACTACTACCCCGCCCTGCCCTACACCTCTTACGAGAATGCCGAGTTGCAGGATCTTGTGGACATCGTCGCGCATCTCAGGACCCTGCCCGAGTCCGACGCGGCCTCGCTGCCCCACGACCTGTCCTTCCCCTTCAACATCCGCCGCACGCTCGGCGGATGGAAGATGCTCTACGCGAACCGCGGCTGGGTGATGGACGAACCGGCCTCGGCCGAGGTCGAGCGCGGCCGCTATCTGGTCGAAGCGTTGTTCCATTGCGGCCAGTGCCACACCCCGCGCACGGCGCTCGGCGGGATGGACCGCGACCGGTGGCTGCAGGGTGCGCCGAATCCCGACGGCCAGGGCCGGATCCCCGGCATCACCCCCGGCCAGATAGGCTGGTCCGACGCCGACCTCGCCGCTTATCTCAAGACCGGGCTGACGCCGGACTTCGACAGCGCCGGCGGGCAGATGGCCGCCGTGGTCAGGCATCTGAACACCCTGCCCGGCGAGGACATCGCCGCGATCGTCGCGTATCTCCGCGCCGTTCCCGCAGCCGAGGAAACGGGCACGGAATGAACTACCGCTGGCTTCTTCGGGCTAAACGATGGGCGCAGAACCCGCCCTCGGGGGGCCAGGTAAAGTTCGTCCTCGCCATCCTTGCAGCCTGTGCGGCGCTGTACCTCGTGGACCTCGTCTGGGGCTGGCCGGAATGGCTCACCCCGGACCGCCCCGGCCGAGGCCCGCGGTGATCGCAGATTAATTTGCGGCGGCCTCGAAAACTTCTTGAAATGATGCGCGACCCCGGCCATATGCCGCGACAGACGCCAACGCACGCGCCTCTGGTCGCCGGACCCGATCCGCTTCATGTAGCGACGGTAACGTCTCCCGTAAAACAGGGCAACAGGCCCAGCTCTTATTGGAGATGACCATGAGTGCTTCCGCAACCGACGCCGTCGGAATCTTTTCTGCACCCTCGCTCGAGGCCTATGTGGCCGGGCGTGATTTCGATCGTCCCACGCTGGTCATCGACACCGGCATCGTCGCGCAGAACTACCGCGCGCTGAAGGCCGGCCTGGGCAACGCCCACATCCACTACGCGGTCAAAGCCAACCCGCATCCCGCGGTGATCTCGGCCTTGATCGCCGAAGGTTCGGGTTTCGACGCCGCCTCGCGCGGCGAGATCGAGCTTTGCCTGGGCCAGGGCGCCCGCCCCGAGAACATCAGCTTCGGCAACACGATCAAGAAGCCTCGCGACATCGCCTTCGCCTACCGCGCCGGCATCGCGCGCTTCGCCGCCGACGCCGAGGAAGAGCTCGACAAGATTGCCGAAAACGCCCCCGGCGCCCGGGTCTACATTCGCGTGATCGTCGAGGCTTCGGGCGCCGACTGGCCCCTGACCCGCAAGTTCGGCTGCTCGCCCGAGCGTGTCGAGACGCTACTGGACCACGCCGTGTCGCTGGGCCTCCACCCCGAGGGACTGTCGTTCCATGTTGGCAGCCAGACCCGCTTTGCCGCGATGTGGTCCGACACGCTGGCGCAGGTCGCCCGTGTCTGGCACGCCGCCCGCGACGCGGGTCACGACCTGACGCTGCTGAACATCGGCGGCGGCTTTCCCGCCTTCTATGGCGAGGCCGTCGACGGCCCCACCGAGTATGCGGCCGACGTCATGTCCCGCGTGCGCGCCCTCTTCGGCGACGTGCCCCGCGTGATGGCAGAGCCGGGCCGCGGCATGGTGGCGGATGCGGGGATGATTGCGGCCGAGGTCGTGCTCGTCTCGCGCAAGTCCGACACCGACCTGCACCGCTGGGTCTACCTCGACATCGGCCGCTTCTCGGGTCTGGCCGAGACCGAGGGCGAGGCGATCCGCTACCAGATCCAGACCTGGCGCGACGGCGAAGAAACCGGTCCCTGCATCCTCGCCGGCCCGTCCTGCGATAGCGTCGACGTTCTCTACGAAAAGCGTCCGGTTCAGCTCCCGCTGGGTCTGCGCTCGGGCGACAGGGTGCTGATCCGCAACTGCGGCGCCTACACCTCGACCTACTCGAGCGTGGGCTTCAACGGCTTCCCGCCGCTGAACGTGATGGCGATCTGAGAAATCTCGAAGGGCGCGACCGCTGGTTGCGCCCTTCTTGCTTCAGGCCGTGACGTCGTAATCGTAGAGCCAGCGAAAGCGTGACGGCAGCGCGGTCGGTGCGACCATTCCGACAGCCCTCAGCCCGCCATGCGCAACAAAGCGGGGCAAGCCGCGCAGGTGGTAATTCCGGGCATTCACATTGGCCGCGGAGATGGCACGCGTTACCCGAGGCTTTCGCGCCGCTTCCCAAGCGGGAAGGTCATCTGCGTCTAGAGCCTCTGCAAGCGTCCACGCATCTTCGAGCGCCAGGTTTGCGCCCTGCGCCAGGAACGGCAACGTCGGATGCGCGGCGTCCCCGATGATCGCGCAGCGCCCGTCCTGCCAGCGTTCGGCGACCGGGTGACGGAACAATCCCCAGAGCGCACAGCTTTCGACGCGATCCAGCTCGTCCCGTGCGTCGGGAAATCCAGAGAACGCACCGCGGAACCGATCCGGATCGCCGGCGGTGTGCCAACCTTCTTCGGCCCATTCGTTGCGCTCTTCGACGCCAACGAGATTCACGCGCCCGCCACCAAGAGGGTACCGGACAAGGTGTCGCCCCGGACCCATGTCGACCCGCGCTAGATCGGGGCGGTTGCCCTCGACCGTCGCGCGCCATGCCACCTGCCCTGTGAAGAAAGGGCGATCCGTGCCGTTCAGGGCAGTGCGCACGACCGAGTGCAGGCCATCGGCCCCCACGACGAGTCCTTCGGACGGCAGCGCATTGATCGCTTGGCCCAAGCAAATCTCGACGCCCGTCGCGTGCGCAGCGTCGGCCAGAACCTCGATCAGGGCGGGTCGTGCGATCAGGCGGAATGGCCCGTCGAGCGGCATCCGCACCACCTCGGCCCCCGTCAGCCCGTCGGCGAGAACCACGGCGTGGCTGGGGCGCGAGACGCGGTCGATCTCAGGGCCCAATCCAAGGGAAGATAAAACGCTATAGCCATTCGGGCTGATCTGCAGGCCGGCGCCGATCTCGCGCAGCGCCTCAGCGCGTTCCAGCACGCGCACATCGCGTCCACGGTTTCGCAGGGCAAGCGCGGCAGAAAGGCCAGCGATCCCGGCGCCGATGACGGTCACGGGCTCCATCGGACCCCTCCTTCGCGGAACGGGTGCGCGGTCCAGCCGCCCACCCCGCGCGGTTCACTCTTCGCGGTGAACCTTCTCGCGGCGTTCGTGACGCTCCTGCGCCTCAAGGCTCAGCGTCGCGATCGGACGCGCGTCCAGCCGCTTGAGAGAGATCGGCTCGCCCGTCACCTCGCAATAGCCGTATTCGCCCTCGTCGATCCGACGCAGCGCGGCGTCGATCTTGGCGACCAGCTTGCGCTGCCTGTCTCGGGTGCGCAGTTCCAGCGCGCGATCGGTTTCCTCGCTGGCGCGGTCGGCCATGTCGGGAATGTTACGCGTGCCGTCCTGCAGGCCTTCAATGGTCGTGCGGCTCTCACCCAGGAGTTCGCTGCGCCAATCCAGAAGCTTCCGACGGAAATACTCGACCTGCCGTTCGTTCATGAAAGGCTCGTCTTCGGCGGGACGGTAGTCGTCCGGCAGAAAGGTTTCGACCTTCATATACCCTACTCCCTTTACCCGTGGACCAGTTGATCCGTCGCCGGCTGGCCTCTGGCGCCGATCTATCGGAAGGGCCATGCCTTGTCACGTGACAAGTGGCCCCAAGGGCACCTTGCCGCGCAGCCGCGCTTGCATCGCCCGCGGGTGCCGCATACCCCTCGGCGCAACCCAGACGGAGACGCGCATCATGCAGTTCAGCTCGACCGACAGCTATGTCGCCACCGCCGATCTGGAGATCGCGGTGAATGCGGCGATCACGCTGCAACGACCGCTTCTGGTGAAGGGCGAGCCCGGCACCGGCAAGACCGAGCTGGCGCGTCAGGTCAGCGGCTCGCTGGGACTGCCGATGATCGAATGGCACGTGAAATCGACCACCCGCGCGCAACAGATCGGA
>NZ_JBELKF010000191.1:0-3539 GCF_042089775.1 Palleronia sp. | reverse complement strand
AGGAAATCGGGTGAAGGGGCGTTTGAAGCTGTTTCCGATGATGCTGGCGCTGGTCGTGTTCATGGGTCTTGGTCCATTCCTGTCGTGGAAGCGGGCTGATATCGCCGGGTTGCTCGATCGCATTCGGTTCGTGGTCGTTCTGGCGTTCATCGCAGTTTTGGCCGCATGGTATCTTCTGAACGGTGGGCCGATCATGGCCTATCTTGCCATCCTTGGCGCAGCGTGGCTGCTTTTTGCAACCCTACGGGAATGGGCGCTACGCATCCGCCTGTTCGAGGTTCCCCTTGCAGAGAGCGCGAGACGCGCGCGCAATCTGCCACGCGCCTCTCACGGTATGACACTCGCCCATGCCGGCGTCGCTGTGTTGATGATGGGGATGATCGGCTCGACCGGATGGAAGAGTGAGGAGATCGTCTTTGCCGCCCCCGGGACCGAAGTCACGATCGCGGGGTTCGACATCACCTTCGAAGGGGCCACACAGGTTCAAGGGCCGAACTACATCGCGGATCGCGGCACCCTTGTGGTCCGTCGGGATGGCGAGCTGGTCACGACGCTTTTCCCAGAACGCCGGTATTACCCGGTCGCGGAAAGCCAGACGACGGAGTCGGCCATCCGCTCTACATTGGCGGGTGATCTCTATACGTCGATTGCAACGCCAGCCTCCGATCAAGTGAACAACGCCGGAGCATGGACCCTTCGGATCCTCTATGAACCGCTCGTCAACCTGATCTGGATCGGCTCGATCCTGCTGGTGATCGGTGGCTGTTTGTCCTTGTCGGATCGCCGTTTGAGGGTCGGGGCGCCGCGCCGCGCCAAACAGCCAGCCAGCGATGCTGTTCCTGCCGAGTAGGAGAGAAGATGAAACGTCTCATTGCCGGGCTGCCGTTTATTGCGGCGGTCATATTCGGGGGTTTTTTTCTCTGGGGGCTCAATCCCGACCGGGATCCCAACGAGATCCCTTCCGTCCTGATCTCGCAACCGGCCCCGGCGTTCGACCTCGATCCCGTGCCGGGGTTGGAGACACCCGGCCTGGCCCGAAGCGATCTTCTAGGCAACGAACGACCGGTCGTGGTCAATGTCTTTGCGTCCTGGTGCGTGCCCTGCCGCGCGGAACATGCCGTGTTGACACGCTTTGTCGAACGCGAGGGCATGCGGTTGTTCGGCATCAACTACAAAGACAAACCAGAAGATGCCGTGAAGTGGCTCAATGACCTCGGCAATCCCTACGAACGGATCGGGTCCGACCTTTCAGGCCGGACAGGGATCGAATGGGGCCTTTCAGGCGTGCCGGAAACCTTCATCGTCGATGGCGATGGTACTGTTCTGTTTCGCTATGTCGGGCCGGTCGTGGGTCCGGACGCCGTCGAACGGTTCACGCAAGCCCTGAAGCAGGCAGGCGCACTGCCAAAGGGAGCAGCATCATGAGACAGTTGATTTTCGCGTTTTGCATCGGGCTCTTTCCCTTTGCCGCCAATGCGGTCGAACCAGACGAAATGCTGACCGACCCGGTATTGGAACAGCGTGCGCGGGAGATTTCCAAGGATCTACGATGCGTCGTCTGTCAGAACCAGGACATCGACAGTTCGAACGCGGGTGTGGCGCGGGACTTGCGTCTGCTCGTACGCGAGCGCCTGGTCGTTGGAGACAGCGACGCGGAGGTGATCGAATACATACGGGCGCGGTACGGGGATTACGTGCTGCTGAAACCGCCTCTGGAGCCTGCGACCTACGCGCTTTGGTTCGCTCCGATCGCTTTCGTTCTGATCGGGGTTTTCGTTGGTGGCGGGCTACTGATGAGTCGGCGAAAGCAAGAGGCATTTGAAGACTTGGGCTCGGAGGATGAGAACACCGTGTCCGAAATTCTCAGGCAAAACGAAGCGAGGGATGCGTCATGATCTGGGGTATTTTCGTTCTTTTGACGCTGGTCGCAATCGGAATTGTCCTCTACCCGCTGCTGCTGTCCAAATCGAACACTCTCACCAGAGGGGATGCGGTACCGGCGATCCTCGCCGATCAGATGCGGGAAATCCAACGAGACATGGACCGCGGTTTGATTTCTGAACAGGAAGCTCAAGCGGCCAGACTCGAGATCAAGAAACGGATCCTCGCGACGACCCGCAATTCGGAAGAAAAAGCCGGATCATCCCGTAATGGTGGCAGAGTCACTCTCGTTGTCGCGGCGGTCCTCGCGCCGGTTATTGCCGCGGGCTACTATCTGACGATGGGATCGCCGGAGGTTCCTTCAATGGCCTTCGCTGCCCGTGCAGAGGAGCGGGCACAGACTGATGAAGTGACGGCGCTGGCAATACAACTTCGCGAAAGGCTTGTATCCGATCCGACCGGCGGCCCTAGCGAAGGGTGGATGCTGTTGGGCCAGACCTATCAGCGCATGGGCAGAGCAGCCGATGCCGTCGAAGCCTTCGAAGTCGTTGCCGAACGGGAGGATGCCACCTCCGCGACATTCTCCATGCTGGCAGAGGCTGTCGCGGTTGCCAATGACGGCGTTGTTATTCCACGGGCGAAATTGGCCATTGATCGCGCTTTGGACCTTGACCCATCCAATCCTGCGGCAACCTACTTCGAGTCTCTGTATTACTTTCAGCAAGAAGAGACGCGTAAGGCCTACGATCTGCTTGTTTCACGACTGAATCAGGAAGAGGCTTACGTTCCCTGGATGGAGACCTATGCAGCGCAGATCAACCGGATTGCAGCGGCAGCTGACCTTCCGGTCGTCAATCTACCCAGCGGGCCGACGTCGCAACCAGGCCCGAGTGCCGCAGATGTCGCGGCGGCGTCGGAGATGAATGACGCGGATCGCGCGGAGTTCATCCGATCGATGGTCTCGCGGCTGGCCGAGCGTCTTGAGGATGAACCGGACGATCTGGATGGTTGGATGCGGCTGGCAAATGCCTATACCGTCCTTCAGGAGCCCGATCGCGCCGTTGAGGCCTACCGCAAGGCTGAAGCGCTGTTGGAGCAGCAGCCCGCCAGTGATCCTCGGCGTGCGGCGGTCCGTGCCGCGCTTGAGCGGCTCGGCGGCTGACTACTGCTCGGTGTCCCGGTCGAGCAGGTCACTCCTGTCCGGCAACCTTTGCGGAAACATCCCGACCACTGGCTTGCGCCAAGGCGTTCATCACGTCCTCGGTTTTTAGCAATTCGGACAGCACAATGCCGTTCGGTGCCGATGGTCCGTAGACGGCATTGAAGGGGATGCCGTATCTGCCGAAACTCTCAAGGTAGCGGGAAATGCGCGTGTCCGGGCGTGTCCAATCTGCCTGCATCGCCGTGACTCCAGGCGCTTCAAGCGCGCTCCGGACTGGCTCCCGATCGATGATAAGTGTCTTGTTCGCTTTGCAAGTCAGACACCAGTCAGCGGTCACATCGACAAAAACGACCTCTCCTGCGGACACGCGTTTCGCTATTTCCGAACGATCAAATGCGATCCAAGCCATTGCCAACTGCGGCGTCGAACGCGCAGGTGCTGATTGCTGCAAGAGAGGACCTGCGGCAATGGCCAGGACAAGGCTGGCTATGGCAAT
>NZ_JBELKF010000190.1:0-3541 GCF_042089775.1 Palleronia sp. | reverse complement strand
GGCCATCGCCCTCGCCGCTACCGTCATCTTCTGGTTATGAGTCCAGAGCCTAAGCACTACATCCTCACTGACGACCTAACGTCGCGACCCGCGACCAAGGATAACTGCGGCAGCGCCAGCCAGCACGGCCGCGTCTTCAAGCAGTCCGGTCGAAAACTGGCTTCCATGTTCCATCGCCTTCAGGCGCGCCCGCCAGCCTGGATAGGACGCCAACGCCGCCGTGGCACCCCCGACGGCCGCGCCTGCCCAGCGCTCGTGACGGGGGACCAGCGCGGCGCCAGCGATAGCGGACGTGACAATTCGGGCGGTGACGCCGATCGCCACAACGCGATCAGGCGCCGTCTTCTGCTTGTCGCCGGCCAGCTCGGCGATTGCGAGCGCAACCACTGCAGAAGCGACCGCTGGATGCGAAAGGGCGAGCGGCGCGCCGTTTCCGGGCCGCAACCGAGAGTTCGTGGCGGCAAGGGCCACGGCGGCCAGGGGCGTCATCGCACGCTGCCCTCCGACCAACCCCATCAAGAAGGATGATAGCATCGCGTCTCTCCCACTGTGTTCGAAGCCAAGAGGCGGCAGCCAGATCGGTTCCTCCCATCATGGGGTTGAAGGAGTGCAGACAGCGACCGTCCCTGACGCTGTCGCCAAGCCCTCAGAGCCCTTCAAGCAGCCGCACCTTGAGACTGCGGAAGGCGCTGCGAGCGCGGGATGCCCGTTCGTGGTCGAGCATCTCCTCGATCTGGGCGCCGAGCACCCGCAGCCGCGCCTCCCCCAGTCGCTGGGCCTCGACGAACATCGAGGTTTCCTCGGAACTCGCATGGTGATCCACCGCCTCGTGCAGGACGCGCAACTGGTTGTCGAAGGTGGGCGACGAAGTGCCCGTCCGCAGCGTCAGCGCG
Source organism: Palleronia sp. (assembly GCF_042089775.1). Taxonomy (NCBI): domain Bacteria; kingdom Pseudomonadati; phylum Pseudomonadota; class Alphaproteobacteria; order Rhodobacterales; family Roseobacteraceae; genus Palleronia; species Palleronia sp. The sequence goes on along the minus strand of NZ_JBELKF010000190.1, from coordinate 2,648 downwards.
AGCATGTCGTTCAATTGCTGATGCTCGGCATGTGCGGCAGGAACGTCATCGCTGACCGCGCGAACGGCGGGATAGAAGACCTCGTCCTCGACATGCTCGTGGATTTCCAGCTCTCCCGCCAGAACCCGCATCATGTCCCGGCGCTCGGGATCATCCGGCGACATGGCCGCGATCTTCTCGAACAGGCGTCGCAGCAGCTCATGATGTTCGTAGAGAACCTCGTCAGCCTTGCGCGCCCCGCGCGGCGCTGCCGGAGCCTTTCGGGTGGCGCGGGCGATATCTTCGGAGGTGACTGCCTCTTCGCCGGGCTCTTGCTCACGCCGGACCTCGACCATCCCATCCCTCACCCGCACAGCAAAGCGCGGTTGCGGCGCAGTTGATGGCCCGTTGATGACATGGCCGCTGGTCAAGCAGTAGAGCGACCCATGCCACGGGCAGACGATGCCGCCGTCCTTCACCCATCCCTCATCGAGGGGACCGCCCATGTGCGAACAGCGCGATCCAAGTGCATGCACCCTGCCCCGATGGCGCACGAGGACGATGCCGACCTCCGAACCGGTCGCGGGATCGTGCACCGCGGCGCGCAGGGGACGATTTTCCACCAAAGCATCGTATGCGATGACCGGCTGGAATTCGCGCGGCTCTGGCGACCTGTCGGCATGATCCGTTCCGATCCCGCGCCGATAGACGAGGTGCCCCCCGAGGTATACGCCCGCCATCAAGGCTGCCCAGCCCGCCGCGCTGAGGGCGCGGGCCGTGCCGCGCCTCCCGCGGCGACGGAGGCCAAGAGAAGCCAGCGCAAGGCCGAGCGCGCTCGTGTTGATCGCGGCGTGTGCGAAGCCGGTGCGGCGCTCGCGTCCGTGGATCTGGCGCCAGTCGGCGAGCCCGGTCGCCGCGGCGACAATCGCCCCGGCCGCTCCTGCGGCAAGAGCGATGTCCGCAGATTTACCGGGAACGCGGCTTTTCGAAAGGCCGAACGTGTCGGCGCTATCGAGACCGAGCGCGAGCGTCCACATGCCAATCGGAAGCGTCGCTGCGACCGGATGCAAGGGGTGCCCCAGCCACGTGCCGTGCAGCGCGTCCTGGACCGGGCGGGACGATACCGGGGCAAGCTCTAGCGCAGTGGAAACGAGGTTCGCCATGCCGCGTGCCGGCGCGTCCAAGCGGTCAGAGTCTTCGATCGCGGCTGCCATGCGGTCGAGTTTCTGCGCCATGTGATCCAGTTCCGTTTCGGTTGTTCCTCGGCGAACGAGGCCCGTGGCACCGAGGTTCCGACAGCAGCTCTGGCGTTTGCCGTCACCCGACCATGAAATGGATATGCGGTCGGCTGTGGTGCGGCGATGTGGTGACACCCGCCCTGACCCGAAAGACGTTGCGCAACAGATCCTCGGTCAGCACGCTTTCGGGCGGTCCCGACGCGAAGAGGCAGCCCGCATGCAGAACCAGAATCCGGTCGCAGAACATGGCAGCCAAGTTGAGGTCGTGGAGGGCCACGATACTGGTCAGATCAAGGTCCCGGACCATCCGCAGGATCTCGATTTGATGGTGCACGTCGAGGCGGTTGGTTGGCTCGTCCAGGATCATCACCTGCGGCGCTTGCGCAAGGGCTTGCGATGTGGACGCGCTGGCGCTCGCCTCCCGACAAGGTTTGCCACGCCTGCGCCCTACGCGCGACCATCCCGACGCGCTCGAGCGCCGTTGCGACCGCCGTTTCATCTTTCTCTGACCACCCCGACAGCGCGGATCGATGCGGCGTCCTGCCAAGTCGAACAACGTCGTGGACGGTGACGTTCGTGTCGGTCGCGGCGCTCTGCTGGACGAAGGCGACCTGTCGCGACAGGACCCGACGGGGCAGATGCGCAATGTCTTGCCCGTTGATTTCGACCCGGCCGGACTGCGGACGCTTGAGACCGGCGAGCAAGCGCAAGAGCGACGGTTTCCCCGACCCGTTGGGGCAAATCAGGCGCAAGGTGTCGCCCGGCGAGACGCTGAGCGAGACATCGGACGCGATGATCCTGCGCTTGACGCCCCAGACGAGGTTTTCGGCAAGGACACTCATGCCTGCGGACGTGCACGATACAGGATGACGGCGAAGAACGGCACACCGACCAAAGCCGTTACCACTCCGATCGGGATCGTTTGCTGGGCCACGATGACACGCGAGACGATATCGGCCACCGCCATGAACACCGCGCCCACGACGGCACAGGCAGGAAGCAGCTTCAGGTGCATGGGGCCCACCACATATCGCGCCGCATGAGGGACAACCGGGCCGACGAAGCCGATCGCACCGACCATGCTGACGATCGTCGCCGTCATCATGGCCGTCACTCCAAAGAGCAACAGACGGATCCGCGCCACCGGAACGCCGAGCGCGGCAGCGTCCTCGTCGCCGAATGTGAACGCGTCAAGCGCCCGTGCCATCCAGATGCAGATCGCCAGGCTTACGAGCACGACCACGAGCAGCAGGTGAAAGTCCGCCCAGCGCACCCTGCCGAAACTGCCGAGCAGCCAGAACCCATTGGTCACTGCGAGAAAGACCGTCTCAAGCCCGATGTTGTAGTCGCCGATCGCCGTCGCCGCGGCGATGGCCACGGCGAGGTGCAGGGGAATCGCAGTTGGCTTTGAGGCTTTGAGCTGACCCTCTT
>NZ_JBELKF010000189.1:0-3517 GCF_042089775.1 Palleronia sp. | reverse complement strand
ATGCCGTAAAGGTTCGTGAAGATCCGGTCCTTGTCATCGAGCATCGCTTCGCCTCGTCTAATCGGTCGCCTTGGAGGGCTCGGCCCTATTTGCGCTCGTTGCGCCGCTTTTGCCAGATGCGAATGGTCGCGACCAGTGCCCAGGCAAAGGCTGTCAGCGCCAAAGCGTCGAAAATGAACACCAATCCCGGCGGCAATCCCAGAGAGGCCCCAAGCAGCTGGGCCCCCATCCACAGGATCATCGTGAAGGCGAGGACCACTCCGATAGTCCGCGCGCGACGGGCGATATCCATGTCGTTCCGGTCTGGCATGGCGGGACCTCTACGCCCATTTCGCCCGAGCGGCCAGCCCCTTGGCGCGCTTGTCCGTCAGCTGTCCTCGTCTGTCAGCTCGCGCGCCTGCGCAACCCAATCATCGCGGCTCGCACGCCCCTTGAAGCCCTGGAGGTTCACGTCCACCCAGGCCAGCTCTTCCGGCGTCCAGCCGGCGATCTGATCGAGATGATAGATGCCCATGGCATTCAGCTCCTCCTCGAGCTTCGGACCCACACCGCGAAGTTGCTTCAAATCGTCCGCCTGCCCGTCTCGCGGCGCATCAAGGCGCCCGGGCGGATGACCGATCACGTCCCTCTCCGCGTCATCGGTGGCGGAGGGGCCAGCGGCATCGGGCTCTTCCGCGCTCACGATCTCGTCGGTTGCCGCCCGCATTGCCGTCCCGTCCTCGTCGCCGGCCACATCAAGTTCGGCGTCATCATCACCCGCAGCGGGAGCGTCTCTTTCCTCGACAGAAGGGGCTTCGGTCGCGACGTCAGACGGCTCGTCGCCAGGCACCGGCCCTTCTGCCCGATTCCACTGGATGGGATCTGGCGCGGCCTCTGTCACGACCGAACCCGCCTCTCCCGTGCTTTCCCGAGTCGGACTCGGCACGCCGCCAAGGGGGGTGTCGACAGAGCGTTCCGGTTGCGCCGGCTCTGCCTCCGGTCCCTTTCGCGGCCCGGAATAAAGGTAGATCGCAACACCGATAGCCACGGCAAACGCCACGAACACCAGAGGCGAAAGGGACAGTCCGGCCCCAGAGAGCAGCGCAACGGTGGCTACGAAGACGAATCCTCCCGCGATGGCCGCCACCGTCAACAGCGCGCTCGATCCTTGTCTATTCATGACGTCCTTACCTCGTACCGTAGCCGCGTCGCGACCTTGTCACGAGGGAAGCTAGTGCGCCTTCAGGTGTCTGTCTGCCCTTGGCCGGCCAAGACTTTCGCCTGACCAGCCCAGTTGTCCCGGATCGCGCGACCGCGCGCGCCGTCCACGTTGCGGTCGACCCACGCCACTTGTTGCGGCGTCCAGCCGGCGATCTGGTCGAAATGATAAAAGCCCATCTCGTTCAGCGTCTTTGCCACTTTGGGGCCAATGCCACGGATCTTCTGCAAATCGTCGCCGCCAGTCCCGCGCGGGGTATCGAGGCGTTGCGGCTCGACCTCGTCGCCCGGCGCGACATTCGCCGCTCCAGAAGTGGTCTGATCGATGTCGAGGTTGTGCGACAGCGGACCCTGGCCCTCATGAGTCGGACTCTCGCGGGATTCTGCATTCTCGTGACGCTCCGTACTCTCGCCTGCGGCGTGGTATGCGTCGCCTTCGGGCGTATCGTCGCCCGCCTTGGCAACGCCGGCGATTCCACCTTCGTCAGGACGCCCGGCTTCGTCGACGTCGGCTTCCTGCTTGGTCGCGGCTTCCTTCGTGACCTCTTCGTCTGCACCCGGCTGCGCACCGGGCGTCGGTTCGTGGCTGATGCGGCTCGGCCCGAGCAGGTCCTGGTTGACCGCCGGGGGAACTGCCGCCGCCGAGTCCATGACGGGATTCCACGGCGCGCGCAGCGGCACCTCAGTCCCGTCGATCCGCTTGACCGTATCGCCGATCTGGGTCGCAAGCGTGACCGAGGCGTTGGCCTCGTTCACCTTGTCATTGTGCAGCGACGTGACCCCGCCGGCCGGCTCGGACGAGAAGCGGCCGATCTGCGAGCCCGGCACCGGAACCTCGCCCGCGGCCATCCGGTCCAGCAGGTTCGAGAAACTCTCGGCCGACAGATCCTCGTAGTAATCCTTGCCAATCTGGGCCATGGGCGCGTTTGCGCAGGCGCCCAGGCACTCGACCTCTTCCCACGAGAACTTGCCGTCCTCGGACAGTTGGTGCGCCTTGGGCGCAATTTTCTCACGGCAGACGCCGATCAGGTCCTCTGCGCCACAGATCATGCATGACGTCGTGCCGCAGACCTGGATATGCGCGACCGACCCCACCGGCTGCAGCTGAAACATGAAGTAGAAGGTCGCCACTTCGAGCGCGCGGATATAGGCCATGCCCAGCATCCCGGCGACATGCTCGATCGCGGGGCGGGTCAACCAGCCTTCCTGCTCTTGCGCCCGCCACAGCAGCGCGATGATCGCCGACGGCTCCCGCCCCTCGGGATATTTCGAGATCTGCGCCTCGGCCCATTTCTGGTTTTCGGGGGTGAAGGCGAAGCTTTCGGGCTGCTCGTGATACAGGCGGCGGAGCATGGCGGGCCTCTCGTGATCCGTGTCGGGGGCTGATCTAGCGAAGGTTTTCAGGAAGGGGAAGCCAAAGGACCGGATTCGCGGCGTCGGACCTCACGGCCGGAAGAACCGTATGGTCAGGGACTTGGCCGCCCGGTCAGGGCGAAGCAGGCAACGCCCCCCGCCCGCCAGGCGTCCTCCCCACCTCACGAGCAAACCGAGCCGCGGCTGCGACGTCAGCGATCGACCTCCCCGAACACGATGTCGAGCGACCCGAGGATCGCCGACACGTCCGACAGCAGGTGCCCCTTGTTGAGGTAGTCCATCGCCTGGAGGTGCAGATATCCTGGCGCGCGTAGCTTTGCGCGGTAGGGCTTGTTCGTCCCGTCCGCGACCAGATACACGCCGAATTCGCCCTTCGGCGCCTCGACGCAGGCATAGACCTCGCCCGCAGGGACGTGGAATCCTTCGGTGTAGAGCTTGAAGTGATGGATCAGCGCTTCCATCGAGGTCTTCATCTCGCCGCGCCTGGGCGGCGTGATCTTGCCGCGGGACAGCACATCGCCCTTCCCGTCGGGCGCGCGCAGCTTCTCGACCGCCTGCAGCATGATCTTCACCGACTCGCGCATCTCTTGCATGCGGATCAGGTAGCGGTCGTAGCAGTCGCCCGCTTTGCCCACCGGGATCTGGAACTCGAACTCGTCGTATAGCTCGTAGGGCTGGGACCGCCGCAGGTCCCACGCAAGGCCCGAGCCGCGCGCCATCACGCCCGAGAAGCCATGATCCTGCACGTCCTCGACCGAGACGAGGCCGATATCCACGTTCCGCTGCTTAAAGATGCGGTTGTCCGTGATCAGCCCGTCGATGTCGTCGAGCACAACCGGAAAGCTGTGGCACCACGCTTCGATATCGTCGACCAGGTCGTCCGGCAGGTCCTGATGAACCCCGCCCGGGCGGAAATAGGCCGCGTGAAGGCGCGCGCCCGATGCCC
>NZ_JBELKF010000058.1:0-21568 GCF_042089775.1 Palleronia sp. | reverse complement strand
CTTCGGCATCGGCATGAACACCGACCACACGCTGGAAGAGGTCGGCCAGCAGTTCAGCGTGACGCGCGAGCGCATCCGCCAGATCGAGGCGAAGGCGCTGCGCAAGCTCAAGCACCCGAGCCGGTCGCGGAAGCTGCGGTCGTTCCTGGACCAGTAAGACGACGGTCGGCGAGGGTGCCACTCCCTGGCGCTCTCGCCGATTACCCCGGCTCGGCGCTCTGTCCTTGAGACGGAGGGATTGCCCTTCGCATCCCGCCGTTCAAGCCTATGTTTCCAAGGAAACATGACGAGGGGACCCAGCATGTCCATTCTTTCCAAGCTCTTCGGCCGTGGTGGCGGCGGCGCGTCCGCGCCCGAGGAGCAGCCCGTGACCTACAAGGGCTTCATCATTCGCCCGGCACCCATCGTCGAGGGCAAGCAGCATCGCCTAGCCGCGTGGATCGAGAAGGAGGTGAACGGCGAGACGAGGTCTCACCACTTGATCCGTGCCGACATGACTGCAGCGCGCGACACTGCAGTCGAGGCCGCGATCGCCAAGTCCAAGCAGGTGATCGACGAGCAGGGCGAAGGCCTGTTTTCGTGAGCCGGCGGGGCGGAATGACGCGTTGCGCCACCGGAAGCGCCCGCTAGGCTGGGCACGTACTGACGGAGAGTCCCATGCCCTTCGATGCCACCAATCCCTTCAAGCGCAAGCCCGCCAAGCTATCCCGTCTGCCACGGGTCGTGAGGCTTTATATCCTGCACGCAACGATCGGCTTCGGGCTGTCCGGCATCTTTACTGGCACCCTGCTTGGCTTCGATGTGGCGGGGCTGGGCCATCTGGTGAGTTCGGTATCGGGCGGATGGCTGGCTGCACTGGTCTTCTTCATGCTGAACGGCATCGTCTTTGCGGGCGTCCAGACCGGCATCGTTGTCATGGGCATGACCTATGACGACGCGCCGGGCGGGGGGCGCCGCCGCGCTCCCGAGCCGGTGCCGATCCCGGTCCGCGCGCGCTGACGTCTCAGGTTCGGTTGGCCTGGTTCGGATCGCTGGTCGAGCCGGGGCCGCTTGACGGAGTTCCCGAATCCCGCTTGCTGTCGGACGTGGCGTTCGGCCGGATGGTCTCTTCCTTGGGCATCGGCGTGCGGTTCGCCTGGTTCGGATCGCTGGTCGATCCCGGACCGGTCTTGGGGTCCTTGGTCTTGTCGTCGCGATCGTTAGTGGACATTGTGCGTCCTCCTTTCATCTTCTCTCGCAAGACTGGTCGCATTCGCGTCCGTCTGCCTATGACAACGAGAGGACACCCATGCTCCGTTCCCTCACGCTTGCTCTCGCACTCGGGGCTGCCACACCGGCCGCTGCGTTCATTGCGCAGAACGGTTTGATCGTCGCCCCTACCGGGTCCGACACGTTTCATGTGCCGTGGACCGGCAGATCCGGCGCCCCCGCCTATTGGTGCGCCGCCGACGACTATGTCGTCCGCAAGCTCCACCTGCCGCCGCCAGGAACGAAGATCTATCGCTATGATCGGCCGATGCGCCGCCAGGGTGAGGGGATTGCCTTTGATCTCGATCCGGCGCGGGCGCAGCCGACGGGTCTTCTGCTGTTGCAGGGCGGGCCGGGATTCTCGGCCTCCTTTGCGCGCACCCTTTGCGACGAGACCGGAGTGCGTTGATGCAGACTGCGTTCGAAATTGCCACCCGCGGTCCCGGCCTCTACGAGTTCACCGACGACGTCGCGGACTGGCTGCCCCGGCGCGATGGCGTGCTGACCCTCTTTGTGCGGCACACCTCGTGCTCGCTGCTGATCCAGGAGAACGCGGACCCGGACGTGCAGACTGACCTGATGGCCTGGATCGACCGCCTCGTCCCGCGCACCGACACGCCCGACATGCGCTACCTGCGCCACCGTGCGGAAGGGCCGGACGACATGCCCGCGCACATCAAGGCCGCGCATTTGCCGGTGTCGCTCAGCATCCCGGTTTCAAACGGCCGCATGGCGCTTGGCACGTGGCAGGGCATCTATCTGTGGGAGCATCGCGACGCGCCCCACACCCGCCGGGTCGCGGCTGCTCTGACCTGATCCACGACGCAAACGGGAACGCGATCGCCTGTCGCCTGTTGCACATGGCAAAGACAGACAGGCTACAGTTCATGAGAGAGATCTTTTCGCGCCGGCGCGCGACGCTGCGCCACACCCGGGAATCCATTGTCGCGCAGGTGGCGCAACGTGAACCGCTCACCCCGCTCTCGCGCCGCGAATGGTGGCGCGGCGCGGCCCTGTACCAAGTCTATGTCCGCAGCTTCTACGATTCCAACGGCGACGGGATCGGCGACATCCGGGGCGTGTGCGAAAAGCTCGACTACATCAAGTCGCTGGGCGTGGACGGCTTCTGGCTGAGCCCGATCTTCCCCTCTCCACAAGAAGATTTTGGCTACGACATCACCGATTTCCGCGCTGTTGACGCGATCCACGGCAACCTCGGCGATTTCGACTATATGGTATCCGAGGCGCATTCCCGCGGGCTGAAGGTCCTGCTGGACGTGATCCCGTGCCACACTTCGGACGAGCACCATTGGTTCGAGGAAAGCCGCCGCGACAAGGGTGGCCCCTACGGCGATTGGTATGTCTGGGCGGATGCCGCGCCCGATGGCGGTCCGCCGAACAACTGGCTCAGTTCCTTCGGCGGTCCTGCCTGGACGTGGGAGCCGCGGCGGTCGCAATACTACTACCACCCGTTTCTCGAGTGTCAGCCGGCCCTGAACCTGCGCAAGAAAGAGGTTCTGGACGCCGTCATTGATGCCATGCGCTTCTGGCTTGACCACGGCGTGGACGGCTTCCGTCTCGATGCGATCCAGTGCCTGTCCTACGACGCCGACCTGCGCTCGAACCCGCCCGAGGACAGCCGCGGCCCGGTCGCGCCGCTCGGTGGGGGAGAAAACAATCCCTTCCGCAAGCAATCGCACTTGTTCGACCGCGATGTGCCGGACGCGTTCCCGATCGTGGAGCGCCTGCGCAACGCCGTCCGCGGCTACGAGCCCGAGCGGGTTCTGATCGGTGAACTCGCGGACACCGACAGCGCCCGCATCTCGGAAAAGTACACCGTCCACGGTGACGGGCTGCACGCGGTCTATGACTTCAGCCTCATCTATGTCCCGCGCGAGATCCGCCCGCTGACCGAGATCCTGACCTATCGCAGCGCCTTCCTGCGCACGGGCTGGATGATGAACGTGCTGTCCAACCACGATTCGCGTCGGGCCGTCACTGATTTCGCGCCCTTTGCCGAGACGCGCGAGCAGGAGGTGGCCGCGCAGAAGATGCTGTTCTTCATGCAGTTCGCGCTGAAAGGCGGGGGGATCATTTATCAGGGCGAAGAGCTTGCTCTGCCACATCCCGAACTGCGCTTCGAAGACCTGCGTGACCCGTGGGGCATCGCCTTCTGGCCCGACTTCGAGGGACGGGACGGTGCCCGCACGCCCATGCCGTGGTCGGCGGACGCGCCGCATGGGGGCTTTACCGAAGGAGAGCCGTGGATGCGCGTCCCGCCAGAGCATTGCCCACTGAGCGCGGATCGTCAGGCAGATGACCCCGACAGCGCGCTCAACTTCCTGCGCAGTTTCCTCGACTGGCGGAACGGTCAGCCGCTGTTGCGGTGGGGTGGTGAGCGCGTTTATCCGCCCGATCTCGCGCCACTGATCATCTGGGAGCGCTATGGCGAGGGGGAGCACCTGATGTGCTTCATCAATTTCAGCGCGCAGACCCAGACCCTTCCGGCCGAGCGCGTCGGCAAGCGCAAACTCGTCACCGGCCCCGGCATGGTCACCGAGATGCAGAAGACCGGGATCGAGATCCCGCCCTTCGGCTTTGGCTGCGCGCTCGGCACCGAGCCGTAGCCGGACCGGCGCCCGCTGACATCGGGGGCGGAGCATTCCGCCCCCGCGCCCTCAGTTCTGGGGCATCAGGAAGACTTCGCGAATGGCGGCGCGAGGGTCAGCCTCGATGGCGAACAGCACCGCCCCGGCCACGTCCGAGGGGTGCAGCTTGTCCGGCTTGCTCTCGTCGAAGAACGGCGTGTCGACCATGCCCGGCGCAATCAGGCTGCACCGACCGCCCCATTCCCGCATCTCGTCCGCCATGTTCCCGGCGAAGCCGTGCACGAAGTACTTCGTCGCGCCGTAGATCGAGCCGGAGATATGCCGCCGACCGGCTGCCGATCCCGTCAGCACCAACGTGCCTTGCGTCTTCTTCAGTTCGGGCATCACCGCCCGCGCGGTCCAGACCAGCGCGGTGACATTCAACTCGATCATGCTCGCAATGTCGTCGGCATCGCCTTCGACCACGCCCGCCTTCTTCATCCCGCGCCCCGCATTGGCGAAGGCTGCATCAATGCCACCGAAGCGCTCCATCGCCTTCGCGACAGCGTCCTCTTGCGCGGCGAGGTCGGTTGCGTCACCGGGCAAGGGCAGGGCGGCCTCGCCGATCTCGTCCGCCAGCGCCTCGAGCTTTTCGGCCGAGCGGGCGAAAAGGGCGACGTCCCAGCCGGCCTTTGCCGCCGTCCGTGCCGTCTCGGCCCCGATTCCCGAGCTTGCGCCGGTGATGAAAAGTGTTTTGGCCATGTCCGATCGTCTCCGTGATGATTGATCCCAGCCCAACGTGATCCGCTTGCATCGGTTCACCACCCCGGCGACCCTTCATATGGGGGAGGAGCGTTTCCTGTTGTCCATCGCTGGGGCCGGCCGCTAAGGATAGGCGACGAGGGGATTTCTCGCCCGAAGGGGGATACCGATGCGCTGTCCGTTCTGCGGCAATGTCGACACCCAGGTGAAGGACTCGCGGCCCGCCGAGGACCACGTTGCGATCCGCCGCCGCCGCCTGTGCACCGCCTGCGGGGGCCGGTTCACCACCTACGAACGGGTGCAGCTGCGCGATCTGGTCGTGGTCAAGACCAACGGCCGTCGCGAGGATTTCGACCGCGACAAGCTGGAGCGTTCGGTTCGCATCTCGATGCAGAAGCGCCCTGTCGATCAGGAGCGCGTGGACCAGATGATCAGCGGGATCGTCCGCCGGCTGGAAAGCATGGGCGAGACGGACATCCCCTCGAAGGTCATCGGCGAGATCGTGATGGAAAGCCTCGCCCGGATCGATGCGGTTGCCTACGTGCGGTTTGCCAGCGTCTACAAGAATTTCCAGGCCGCCGACGATTTCGACAAGTTCGTGAGCGAACTCAGGCCTCTAGCCAAGCCCGAAGGGTGAGCGACGCCGACCATATGGCCCACGCGCTGCGCCTTGGCCGGCGCGGGCTGGGGCGCGTCTGGCCGAACCCGGCCGTTGGCTGCGTGATCGTCCGCGAGGATCGCGTGATCGGCCGCGGGTGGACTCAGGACGGCGGGCGGCCTCATGCGGAAACGGTGGCGCTTGCCCAGGCCGGCGCGGAAGCGCGCGGGGCTACGGCTTATGTCTCGCTCGAACCTTGCGCCCATCATGGGCGCACGCCGCCCTGCGCCGAGGCGCTCGTCGCAGCGGGTGTGGCGCGCGTGGTCACCGCGCTCGAGGACCCCGATCCGCGGGTCGCGGGCCGCGGCCACGTCATTCTGCGCGAGGCGGGGATCGAGGTCGTTACCGGAATCGGCGCGGCGGAGGCGCGGCGCGATCAGGCCGGGTTTCTGTCCCGCGTTCTGCGGCAGCGGCCGATGGTGACGCTGAAGCTTGCGACCACGCTCGACGGCCGGATCGCGACGGCGAGCGGCGAGAGCCGCTGGATCACCGGCCCCGACGCCCGGCGCGCGGTTCACGCCATGCGCTTGTCCCACGACGCGGTTCTGGTCGGCGGCGGCACTGCGCGGGCCGACGACCCGCGCCTGACGGTGCGCGAAATGGGCGCCGACCTCCAGCCCGTCCGTGTGATCGCCGCCCGCAAGCTCGACCTGCCGTCCGAAGGTGCACTCGCCGCCTCGGTCGCCGAAGGGCCGCTCTGGCTGCTTCACGGCTCTGAGGCGCGCGAGGATCGTGTCGCCGAATGGACTGACCGCGGCGCCACCTGCATCGCGGTGCCGGTCGCCGGCGGATACCTTGACGCTACGCGCATCCTGCACAGCCTGTCCGACCGCGGGATCACCCGCGTCTTCTGCGAGGGTGGCGGCAGCCTTGCGGCATCCCTGCTGCAGGGCGGGCTGGTCGACCGGCTCGTGACTTTCGGCGCGGGCTGCGTGCTCGGGGCCGAGGGGCAGCCCGCAGTGGCCGCGCTGGGGGTGGATGCGCTCTCCATCGCCCCGCGTTTTGCCCTGACCGGGACCCGCCGCGTCGGCGCTGACACGATGTCTGTCTGGGAAACTGCCGCCTAGCGCCGCCAGAGATGCGTGTGCCCGGCAAAAGTGCCCTGAAGCTTCGCAAGCGCACGGTTCCCTCGCCCCGGCCGCGGTATAGTGCCGGACGCCAGTCGGTCCGCCACGACCTCTGGCGGGCAGGGCAAACCGGTCATGGGGTCCGTGTAACGCGGGTAGGCGACCAACGCTGCATGGACGAGGCCTGAAAGCGGCACCTCGACCCGGCGCCGGTCGGGGACCGGGCCGAGGTCGCTGGTCAGGCCCCACCCCGCGTAGAAAGGCGTCCCGAGGCAGGTCACGGGAATGCCCCGCAAGAGCGCCTCGAACCCGATGGTCGAAGTCATCGTCCATACCTCGTCCACAAGCGGCAAGAGCACCGCGGGGTCCACGCCCCGCAGCACCATGTCAGCCTCCGAGGCGTCGATTGCGCCGGGGCGCAGGCCCGCCTCGACGTCCGGGTGGGGCTTGTAAAGGACCACAGCTTCGGGTTTCGCCGCGCGCGCCGACGCCAGAAGCGCCGCGTTGGTGCGTATCTCGCCCGCGCCGAGGCGGATCGAGGCGTCGTCCTCGACCTGGCCGGGCACCAGAATGCGATGGCCGCGGGGCAGGGGCGGTGGGTCGGCGCGCCCGACGTTGTACTTCGTCAGGCCGCTCGCCACGAGAGTCGCCGAAAGCCGCTCGGCCCGGCGCAGGTCGGGTTCGGGCAGGTAGACGCTGTCGGCGATCAGTTGCTCCAGCCGCGAGGGGCGTGTCGGGTCATAGTAGATGCCGAGCTCGTCCGTCACCAGCGACAGCGGCGGGATCAGATCTGCGCCCAGTCCGCGAGAGCGGAGGAATCCGTCCTCGACCCGCAGAACCCGCGGCGCGGACAGCCCCGTGCGCTCGGCCCCCGCCCAGACAAGCAGGTTGCGCGCTTCGGCCGTGGCACGGCGGCAGGCGCGGTCGGCGTCGCGTTCGAACCGAACGGGGCGCCAGCGGCCGAAGGTGCGCTGCAGCGGCCCACGCTTCCACAGGCGCATCCCGAGCGCGACGTGGCCATGTCGATCCTCGCGCCACGCCCGAGCTTGTGCCTCTAGCGCATCGACGACATTCTCGACCTCGCACAGGCGGTCGCGGTAGGGGTCGTACCAGGTGGGGTACTGGATCAAAGCCCCCGCCACCAACTGCGCGCGGGTGAGGCGGCGGATACGGCGGGCGACCGGATACTCGTCTTCGGTCAGGCCCCAACCGGCGTAGAAGGGCTGCCCCAAAACGCGGGGGCAATGGCCGGCAAGGATCGCCTCGAACCCCAGCTGCGAACTGACGGTATAGACCGCCACGGCGCCCTCGAGCAGGTGCCAGGGTGAGACCGGCGCGTCCATGATCGATGTCCGTGCGTCCAGATCGCTTGGCCCGAAGTGGCCGGGGCGGTAGCCGCGCGCGGTCTCGGGGTGGGTCTTGATGACAATGCGCGCGCCGGGGTGCTCCAGCCGGGCGACGGTCAGCATCTCGGCAAATGTCGCCTCGTTTGCGCCGGAATGGCGGATGGAGGCGTCGCCCCGCGTCTGGTCGATCACAAGCACATAACCCGGTTCCGGCACTGGCAGCGACGGATCGACGGCGCTGTACTTGGTCAGATGCGCGCGCTTCAATCGCGTGGCGAGGTGGCGCGCGCGGTCCAGCACCGCCGTATCGTCGAGCGGCGCCGTTGCAAGCAGACGCTCAAGGTCCGACGGCGAGCTGCTGTCGAAATGGACGCCCGCGCGGTCGATCAGAAGGCCCAGCGGCGGCTCGCCCGACCGGCCTGGCATCAGCGAGCGCAGGAACGCGTCCTCGGTCCGCACCAACGGCGCGCCGGTCCGCGCGGCCACGGCCTCTCCCCGTCGCGCATGAGGGGATCGGCCCCAGACACCCACGGCGTCGCCGTCGCGCGGGCGGCCGGTGGTCACGCGCCACCCGGCGAGCGTCAGGATGCGGCGCAGGCGCGAATTCAGGAAGCCGCCCGTGTAGACCCGAAGCGCGGGAGGACGGCCCACGGGGTCAGTCGCTCGAAACTGTGCTCTGCACCGTCGAAAGCGAGGATGTCGCGCCGGTCAGGACACCGACCACCTTCTGGACCTGCACGTAGGGTGCTTCGGTCACGTAGACCGTGTCGCCGTCGCGGATCGCGAAGTCGCGTGCTTCGAACATGCCATTGGGCTCGGTCAGGTCGAGCACGTAGACCATCCGCTGCGGCCCCACGAGGTCGACGCGGCCCAGCACCAGCTCGGCGATGTCTTCGGGTTCGTTGCGGAACACGAAGACGCCAGTGGGATCGGCGAGCTGAGTCGAAAGCCCGCCCACCAGTGCAATCGCCTCGATGGCCGAAATGACCTGCCGGTCAAAGGTCACGAGCTGTTGGCTGCCCGTCGCACCAAGCGCGGTAAAGGCGCGGCTGTCTTGCTCGACCAGAATGCGGTCGCCGTCCCTGAGGGCGATGTCGTAGCGCGGGTGGGTGAAGAGGTCCTCGAACCAGACGGTCTCTTGCAGGTTGCCGCGGCTGACGGTGACTTGCGCCACGTCCTGCGGGATCGCCAGCCCGCCAGCCTGCGCGAGCATGGCCGAAAGCGTCCGCGTGGGCCGCTCGATCGGATATACGCCCGCAGCCGAGACACCGCCGACGATCGATACCGCGGCGCCGTCGCCGGCGAGGCGGCGGACGAGGATCTGCGGGTCGGGCGTCTGACTGCCGAGTCGCTCGGAGATGATGCGCCGGATCGCCTCGGGCGTGTTGCCGGCTGCGCGGATCCGGCCGGCATAGGGCACGAAGATGTAGCCGTCGCCATCGACTTGCACTTCGTCCAGTACCGTGGCGGGCGCACCTTGTGGGACCAGCAAGCCATCTTCGACATTCTCGTAGATCGTCAGGCCCAGCGTATCGCCGGGGCGAATGGTGTCCGAGCCGATGAGCCCGGCATTTAGAAAGGCGGGGCTGAAGCCCAGCGCGGGATAGACGGCGGTCGCCGTGGTCACGCGCCGGTTGACCGAGACGATGAAGGCGTCGCCCTGCCGCTGCACCGACCCGTTGAAGATCTCTCGCTTGTTCGGTCCCACGCGCGGAAGGCCGCACGCGCTGACCATGGCCACAGCGGCGAGCAGGGCGAACGGTTTCGCCCAGGACGCGTTCTTGAGATACACTGCCCGGTCTCCTCGACCTGTTTTTCTTGTCTGCCTCTGGTATTTTTTGGGCTCAGGATACCCGAGCCGGACTGAAAATCCACACCGAATGGGACGGTGTCTCTAATTCACCACATGCAGGTAGCGCCGAGGACCCGCCTTGCCGAGGCGCAAGGCATCGTAGGGGTCATGCGGGGCGAGCATCATGTCCGTGACCTGGCGCAGAAGCTGCAGTCGCCCGGGCGAGGAATAGTAGCTGCCGGCGATCTGGCTGGTTTCGAGCAGGTAGCGCCGGTAGTCGCGATAGGCGCGCGCGTCGGGGCGCGAGGGCTGGCGGAAGAACTCGGCCAGCGGCTGGATCGAGACGAATTCGGGCTTGGCATAAACAGCCTCGCCGAACACCTTGAGCGGCAGCCCGCGCCACAGCACCTGCTGCGCGGCGGTCGAGTTCACCGTCACAGCCGACCGCGCATGGTCCAGAAGCGCGGCCAGCTTGCCGCCGCGGATGTAGTGGACGCGGTCGGCCACGCCGTGCGCGCGGGCGAGCGCCCGGATCGTCCGGCGCTGGTCGATGCGGCCGTCCTCCAGCGGATGGGCCTTGAAGATCAGGTGGTGGTGGCCGGGCGCGCCAACGGCGAACCCTTCGATGACGACGCGCAGGAAGTCTGTGCCGCTCTGGAAGGGCGAATGGTTCAGGAAGTTGCTGTCATGTTCCAGTTGCAGAAGTGCAAGGTGGTAGGGAAAGCCCCCGCGCCTGACGCGACCCGTGGCGACTGCCCGATCCGCCCAGTGCGCCGGCGCCAGCAGGAGCCGCGCGAAGTAGAGACGGAACTCTTCTTCGACCGTCAGCGTGCGGTGAGGGCGGAAGCCCGAATAGCGGCGGTTCCCGAACAGGACGGCGGCATGGTAGAGCGCGCCGTACCAGATGTGCTCGCGCATGTCGCCCCAATGGGCGGGGGCGACGGGCATGTCGGTCTCGGCCCCGGCGAGAGCCTCGCGCATGTCCGCCACGCCGGTCGACATCAGCTTCGAGTGGCCGTTGGCGCCGCCCCGCTCGTAGGTGACCCAGTAGGGGCGCAGGTATCCCTCCTCGAAGACGTGCACCTTGATCCCGCGCGCGGCGGCCTGTCTGATGGCGGTCGCGTGGATCGGCCGGGTGTCGCCGTAGAGGACGACGTCCGTGATCCCCTTGCCCTCGAGTGTCTGGGCAAGAACCTCGGGCCATTCGTCGGGCGTGCCGCGATAGGGGATGAAACTCTTGCGGTCGAACCAGAACGCTTGGTCCCCACGATTGAAGCCGATCCGCCAGCACCGCGCGCCCGTCCGTCCGAGCATCCGGCCCAGCTGGCCAAAGAACGGCCCGTGCGGCCCCTGCAGGAACAGGTAGCTGCGTGTCGTCGGATCGTTCATTCGCCCTTTGCCCTCCCATGCTCCCTCTTTAGCGAGGGAATTCGGCCGTATGATGGCATCTTCTTGCAGCGCCCTTAACTTCGCGCCAAGAGAGGACGTGACGAGGACGGGAGTCAGGCGATGTTCACGGGACTGATCGGCGATGTTGGCGAGGTTCTCGAGGTCGAGATGCGCGGCGACATGCGGGCGCGGATCGGCTGCTCCTGGCCCGCGGGCGACATCCCGATGGGCGCCTCGATCGCGTGCGACGGCATCTGCCTGACCGTGATCTCGACCGGCACCGAGCCCCGCGAATGGTTCGACGTGGAGATTTCGGCCGAGACGCTGTCGCGCACCAATATCGGCGCCGACGGCTGGCTGGTGGGTCGGCGCGTGAACCTCGAACGCAGCCTGCGGGTGGGGGACGAATTGGGCGGCCACATCGTGTCGGGACATGTCGACGGGGTCGCGCGGATCGTGTCGGTTCGGGACGAGGGCGACAGCACCCGCTATACCTTCGAGGCGCCGGCCGAACTGGAGCGCTTCATCGCGCCCAAGGGCTCGATCGCGCTGAACGGCACGTCGCTGACCGTGAACGAGGTCGAGGGTGCGCGTTTCGGCGTGAACCTGATCCCGCACACCAAAAAGGTGACGACGTGGGGTGACGCGGCCGAAGGCGACCTCGTCAATCTCGAGGTGGACACCGTCGCTCGCTACGTCGCGCGGCTGCGGGACGCCGGCTGAGGGCCTTCCACCGCGCGCCGCGTTCACGCCGCCTGAACCACCGCAAAGGCATCACCTCCCTGCGCGCAAGGGAAGACAACAGCGAGAGCGATGGGGGCCGGCCGGGCCTAGCAATCCGGCAAGCCCGCTCCTGACCCTCTCACCGGTGAGATGACAAGGCCGGGGGTGACGCCCCGCCAGGCCGCTCTCGCGTCCCGACAAGGTGGCGCCACCGATCTTCCGACACGATCCAAACAGAGCCCGGCGCCCCGACAGGCGACCCGGGCCGCTGGCGCATCCTCGGCGTGACGCGACGTGCCGCACATGCGGGCGATCCGCTCTGGCCTTCGCGGCTTGCGCCGTCTATCTGGGCGGCGAAAGCGAAAGGGTGCGCATGGCCGAGCACGATTACCACGACGCGATCTCCTCGATCCAGGAAATCATCGAAGACGCCCGCAACGGTCGCATGTTCATCCTCGTCGATCACGAGGACCGCGAGAACGAGGGCGATCTGGTGATCCCAGCGCAGATGGCCACGCCCGATGCCATCAACTTCATGGCGAAGGAGGGCAGGGGCCTGATCTGCCTTTCGCTGACCTCGGCCCGCTGCGACGCGCTGGGCCTGCCGATGATGGCGCAGCAGAACTCTTCGCGGCACGAGACCGCGTTCACCGTCTCAATCGAGGCGCGTGAAGGCGTATCGACCGGCATTTCCGCGCATGATCGGGCGCGCACCGTGGCCGTGGCCATTGATAGTGCGGCGACACAGGCCGACATCGCCACGCCCGGCCACGTCTTTCCCCTGCGCGCCCGCGACGGTGGCGTGTTGGTGCGCGCTGGCCATACCGAGGCCGCGGTGGATATCTCGCGCCTTGCCGGCCTGAACCCCTCGGGCGTGATCTGCGAGATCATGAACGAGGACGGGAGCATGGCCCGGCTGCCCGACCTGGTGGCCTTCGCCCAGCGCCACGGGTTGAAGATCGGCACGATCAGCGACCTGATCGCCTATCGCCGCCGCAACGACAACCTCGTGCGCCCGATCCGCGAACAGTCGATCACTTCGGAATTCGGCGGCGACTGGACCCTGCGCGTCTATCAGGACGAGACGCAGGGCGCCGAGCATATCGTGCTGATCAAGGGCGACGTCTCGGGCGACGCGCCGGTGCAGGTGCGGATGCACGCGCTCGACCCGATGCTCGACGTTGTCGGCGCCGGGCCTGCAGGTCGCGCCCGCGAGTTCGCCGAGGCGATGGAGCTGATCGCGTCCGAGGGGCGTGGCGTCCTGGTTCTGCTGCGCGATCTCGAGATGAAGGTCGCCGGCGAGGACGAGGTGTCGCCGCAGACGCTGCGGCAATACGGGCTGGGCGCGCAGATTCTGTCGTCGCTCGGGTTGCACGAGCTGATCCTGCTGACCAACTCCCCCAAGCCGAAGGTCGTCGGGCTTGAAGCGTACGGGCTTTCGATCACGGACACGCGCAAGATTTCGGAGATCGATTGATGGCCGGACAATCCCACTACACCCCGCCGATGCCCGAGTTTGATGACGCGCCCAGCGTGCTGATCGTGGTTGCGCCATACTACAAGGACATCGCAGACGACCTGCTGGCCGGCGCGCGCAAGACGCTGGAAGCCGTCGGCGCAAGTCACGAGACGATCGAGGTGCCAGGTGCGCTGGAGGTTCCGACCGCCATCGGCATCGCCCACCGCACGGCCGAGTTCGACGGTTTCGTGGCGCTCGGCTGCGTGATCCGGGGCGAGACCACCCATTACGAAACGGTATGCAACGACAGTGCGCGCGGGCTGACGATGCTGGGCCTTTCCGGCGCCTGCATCGGCAACGGCATCCTCACCGTGGAAAACTATGAACAGGCCGCGGTGCGCGCGGGCGAGCAGAACAAGGGTGGCGGGGCCGCTGAGGCAGCGTTGCACCTGATCGCGCTGTCTCGCAAATGGCGGAACGCGCCCAAGGGCATCGGGTTCAAACCCAAAGGCTGACCATGACCGACAAGAAACAGATGCGCTCGGCCGCGCGGCTCTATGCGGTTCAGGCCCTGTTCCAGATGGAGCAGAGCGACCTGTCCGCAGACCGTGTGCGGGCCGAGTTCGAGACCCACCGCTTCGGCGCGATCTACGACGAAGGCGAGATGGCCGAGGGCGACCTCGACCTCTTTCGCAAGACGCTGGACGCTGCGGTCGAGTGGCAGAACAAGATCGACCAGATGACCCACAAGGCGCTGGTCGAACGCTGGCCCATTGACCGGATCGACCCGGTCCTGCGCGCGCTCTTCCGCGCCGGCGGGGCCGAGCTGTTGCAGGGCAAGGCCCCGCCGCGGGTGGTCATCACGGAATATGTGGACGTCGCGAAGGCGTTTTTCCCCGAGGGAAAGGAGTCGCGCTTCGTCAACGCCGTGCTCGATCACATGGCCCGCGCGGCCAAGCCCGAGGCCTTCCAGGACAAGCGCTGAATTCGGCCGCGCTTCGCCGCCGACAGAACCAGCCCTTGGGAACTCGGCCGCGCGCATCTATGTTACATTTGTGTTGCCACGATGGAGGTTCGGATGCGCAGCGTTGTGTTTCATGTCGGGTTTGCGCTTGCCGCCGCGACCGGACTTTTTCTGGTTCTGTTTGGGCTCGTAAGCGCGGCCGTTCACGTTGCGACTTTCCTCGCGCTCGCCGGTCTGTCGGGGCTGCTGATCGCCGCGCGCTTCCCGGCCCGGCCCGAGGCGAAGCCGGTCCGCATCCGGTCAGATCGGTGACCCGTTCCCCTCGCCTTCGGGCGGGGTGACGATGCGATACCGTTCAAGTTCTTCGGTCACGAAGATATAGATGGCCTCGGGTGGGGTCATCAGCGCGTGCTGGACCAGAAGGGGGTCGAGGCCCATCTCGGCCAGGTGCCCCATGACCAGGCCCTGCCCTCGCTGGATGTCTTCGACTGCAAGGAAGGCGGGCTGGACGACGTTCTCTCCGAAATAGTGCTGGTGTACGCCGAGCGATCCGTCCGGCTGTACCGTCCGCTCGATGCCCCCGGCAAAGAGGTAGGGGCAGGCGGACAGGCAGACGTCGCCCGGCGCAATCTCGGTCGCCACCCTCAGGTCGCGGATCTTCCGGCCGAGCGCCAGCGCGTCCGTGACAGATCCGCCCGGCGAATGCACGAGAAGCGCCTCGGGCGCATCCTCTGCCTTGAAGCGCTCGGCCAGAAGCGCCCCAACGCGGTCGCCGTCGCCCGGCGCGATCATCCCCAGCAAACGCAGGACGTTGCGACCGTCCAGTTCTGTATCGAGCAGCATCAGCCGGTCGGGCATGTCGGTCGTGGGCGGGAAGGGGCGGTTCGGCACGTCTGGCAGTTGCTGCGGCTCGAACCGGCGAGTCTGGTCTCCGGGGCGTACGGGTTGGTCAAGATGGGGCGCGCGGGGCTGGGGCGTCCACGTGGGCAGGCCCGCGCTGATGTCGCCGGCGACGAGCGCCACGCCGATTAGCAGTTGCAGTCCGAAGATCCCCTTGATGATGGCCGAGGACGTCGTCCTCATTCCGCGCGGCCCCGGATCGGCGTCGGCTTCGGCGCTTCGGCGAGGTCGGGGGTGTCGGCGACATCGACCTCGCGCAGGGCACGGAGGGCGGCGCGCAGCTCGGCCACCGTCATGTAATCCTCGATCGCCAC
Organism: Palleronia sp.; assembly: GCF_042089775.1. NCBI lineage: Bacteria > Pseudomonadati > Pseudomonadota > Alphaproteobacteria > Rhodobacterales > Roseobacteraceae > Palleronia > Palleronia sp. The sequence goes on along the minus strand of NZ_JBELKF010000058.1, from coordinate 6,358 downwards.
GCGATCGCGGGACCGGCGGATGGCGCCCTGCGTCACCATGAGGATGAGGACCAACACCGCCGGCAGCAGGTCGATGGCGATGGCCCCGGCCCAGGAAGGAACGAAGTTGCCAGCATAGCGGATCACCGCGTCGGCCGACGAGATCGGCGTATAGCTGACCTCGGCCGGAGGCTGCATGCCTTCGACCTCGGCCGCGGCGACGGCCAAGGTCTCGGTCCGCTGGGCCAGCACCTCAAGCACGCTGTCGATGGTCGCCTGCTGGCCCTGTGCGGTTGCTTCGGTCTGGCTGAGCACGGGACGCACGACGCTTTCCGACAGGTCGTTGGCAGCGCGGCTGACGAGCGGCGCGACCGACAGCTGCCGCAGCTGCGTGATGAGCCCTGCAAGGCGCACCGCATCCTCCGAGAACTCGACCGAGCGGACCTCGACCGGGCCGGGCTCGACCGTCAGGGACCGCATCCGGCTAAGGATCTCGTTCCCTTCGGCGAAGGCCTGCGCCACCGCCGGGCCCTGCTGGGCGATCTGCTGCTCCAGCGCCGCAAGCTCGTCGGCCTTCTGCGTCAGCAGCCGGAACACGGCGCCGCGCCCCGAGATGCCCGACAGGTCGCCGGTGGCCTCCTGCTCGGACAGGTCCTGAAAGGACTGGCGAACCCGCGCCACGTCACGCTCCAGCGCCTGGGCCGAGACGGCGATGGTGTTCGCACGTTCGAGCGCGTTCTGGTATTCCTGCACGGTCCGGGCGAGGTGCTGTTCCACCGCTGCCGCCCCGGCCAGCGCCGCGGCGTTCAGCCACGATGACATGGCGATGATAGCGACCGATCCCAGCGCCATCGCGCCCAAAAGCCCCAGCCGCGACGCAGCGGTGCGCATCGCCGGTAGAAGGCGCATCAGGTAGGACCAGAAGACGAAGATCCCCACCGACACCGCGATGGAATAGGCGAGCGCGGCAAAGACCGAAAGCGCACCGGTGGCATCCAGCAGCGACGACACGCCAAGGTAGGTGTAGATGCCCGACGCCGCCGAGAGGACGCCCAAGGCTGCGCCCGAGAAGGTGTCGAGCCAGCTCAGGTGCCCCTCAAGTTCGCGCACATGGCGCGGATCGGTGCCGTCATTCATCGATAATCCCCCAAGCCGTCCCGCGAACTATGACCGCAGGTCGAGGGAATTCAAATCACGCTGTGATGGGAAGAAGGCGATCGGCGGGACCACCACAACCGTGGGGAGTGCAATTCCCGAGGACCTGTATATACAGGTGGGAGCCAGGTAGCAGAACCACGGCCCTGCCAGAGCCAGCCCCCTCGGATTTGCTTAAGGCCACCGGAATTTTTCCCTACACGGGAAGGGCAGTGCCCGCCTGACCCATCAGGTAAGCGGGCGGCCCGTCGCTGACAAGCCCCGCGTGCCCTTGATTTTTGTTTCCGGTCTGTTCACATTCCGCCCATGCCCGAGGACCGCGCCGACATCCAGCTGAAACCCGGCCAGCTCTTGCAGCGCGGCGTTGCCCGCGCGCTGGTTTCGCACGGGTTCGTCTGCGTCGAGGAGCTGGTGCCGACGTCGGGCCTGCGCGTGGACGTCATGGCCTTGGGTCCCAAGGGCGAGATCTGGATCGTCGAATGCAAGTCCTGTCGCGCCGACTTCGCGGGGGATGCAAAGTGGCAGGGCTACCTGGAATGGTGCGACCGCTACTTCTGGGCCGTGGATGCCGATTTCCCGGTCGAGCTGCTGCCCGAGGATAGCGGCCTGATGATCGCTGACGCCTACGACGCCGAGATCGTGCGGATGGGCGCCGAGGCAAAGCTCGCCCCGGCGCGGCGCAAGGTGATGATCCAGAAATTCGCCACCCATGCCGCGCGCCGCCTGCAGGCCCTGCGCGATCCCGGCGCGGGGCTGGCGGTCTAGCGCTTCTTCTTCTCGGTCATCTGCCGCGCACCTTGGGCGGCGGCGCGAATCTCTTCGGCGATTTCCTCGGCCTCTTCGGGGTCGAAATCCATCGGGATTTCCACACCGCCGTCAGCTTCGACATAGATGCGGACCATGCCGGCGTCGGTCGGGCCGATCTGGATGTTGGCGGACGTGTCTGAGGGGTCGTTGATGCCCATGGGGTCGCTCCTTCTTGGCCGCTTTCAGGTATCCCTGCGCAGGCGTCACGGCAAGGCGCGGACGGGGTTGCAAGGGGCGCGCGAGTTGTGTAGTCCACCGCGCACCGGGCCGCCTTAGCTCAGTTGGTTAGAGCGCTGGATTGTGGATCCAGAGGTCCCCTGTTCAAGCCAGGGAGGCGGTACCACTTCACTTCAGGTCGATACGGCGCGTCAGTGCGCCGCCTGCATCGAACAGCAGGAGCTCGCCGGCTTCGGTGATGACCAGAGTGAAGTCCTGCGCCCGCGTCACCGCGGCCGGGCGGGCGCCATCGGGCAGGTCGAGCGCTTCGGGCCAGTCCGGCGTGCCGCGAATCTCCGAAAGGATGGCCCAGATCAGCACGACCGCCAGCGCGATCATGCTTGCAGTCAGGCCCACGACCAGCCATTTCAGCAGCCGCACCGCACCGTCGGGAGAAGGAGCCTCGTTATCCATGGCCGTGCGCCTCGTCGTCATCATCGGGGCGGAACCGCCCGCGCGTCTGGATAAGGCACTGGCCCGCGACGTGCCAGAGGAAGCGCACCTGTCCCGCTCGCGCCTTGCCAGGCTGATCGAAGCGGGCTGCGTCAGCCGTAGGGGCGAGGTGCTGAACTCGGCCAAGGCGCGGGTGGTCGAGGGGGACGAGATCACGCTCGATGTCCCCGAAGAGGCCGAGACCGAGATGGTGGCCGAAGACATCCCGCTGGTCGTGGTCCACGAGGACGATGATCTGATCGTGGTGGACAAGCCCGCCGGCATGGTCGTCCATCCCGCGCCGGGTTCGCCCTCGGGCACGCTGGTGAACGCGCTGCTCCATCACTTCGGCGGCAACCTTTCGGGAGTCGGCGGGGAAAAGCGCCCCGGTATCGTCCACCGGATCGACAAGGACACGAGCGGCCTCCTGGTCGTGGCCAAGACTGACCGCGCCCACCACGCGCTGGCCGATCAGTTCGCCGCCCACAGCGTCGAACGGCGCTACCTCGCGCTGTGCCACGGCGTCCCGAGCCCTGCCGATCCCCGGCTGGTCGGCACGCGCGGCATCGGGGTCGAGCCGGGCGGGGTGATCCGCATCGCGACCAACTTCGCGCGACATCCGACGGACCGGCAGCGCCAGGCGGTGACGTTCCAGGGCGGACGTCATGCCGTGACGCGCGTGCAGGTCGAGCGGGATTGGGGCGAGGTGGCGCTGGTGTCGTGCCGGCTGGAAACCGGGCGGACGCACCAGATCCGGGTGCACATGCGCCACGTCGGCCACGCGCTGATCGGCGACCCGGTCTATGGCGGGCAGAGGAAGGTTTCCGCACGGCGACTGAGCGAAATTGCACAGGATTTGAACAGCTTTCCACGGCAGGCACTGCATGCACAGACCTTGGGATTCATCCATCCGGCCGGAGAAAGCCTGAGCTTTGTCAGCGATTTGCCGCCCGACATGAAAGCGTTGATTGAAGGGCTGGACGGCGTAGCGGGCGACACAAGCGCGTGAGATCGCGCGAATGAGAGACGACTTTTCGGACCTGTGCTCTTTACGATCCGTTTGGAACACGAACGCTATTCACAAGCATCGCTCTTGAACTGAACCGAACGGTTCACCAAATAGATGACAAGCCGCCCGACGGCCACACAGGAGGGGCACCATGGCAAGTTACGCAAATCTTCCAGCACCAAGCCCGGAACAGGGCCTCAACCGCTACATGCAGGAGATCCGGCGTTTCCCGATGCTGGAGCCTGATGAAGAATATATGCTCGCCAAGCGTTGGGTCGAGCATGAGGACACAGAAGCCGCGCACAAGCTGGTCACAAGCCACCTGCGACTCGCCGCCAAGATCGCCATGGGCTATCGCGGTTATGGGCTGCCGCAGGCCGAGGTGATCTCGGAGGCGAACGTGGGTCTTATGCAGGCGGTCAAGCGCTTCGATCCCGAGAAGGGTTTCCGCCTTGCGACCTACGCCATGTGGTGGATCCGCGCCTCGATCCAGGAGTACATCCTGCGGTCCTGGAGCCTCGTGAAGCTTGGCACGACGAGCGCGCAGAAGAAGCTGTTCTTCAACCTGCGCAAGGCCAAGAACCGGATCGGCGCCTTGGAAGAGGGCGATTTGCGGCCCGAGAACGTCAAGCAGATCGCCAACGATCTGGGCGTGACAGAGGACGAGGTGATCTCGATGAACCGGCGTATGGCCGGGTCCGATGCCTCGCTGAACGCCACGATCTCGAACGAAGGTGAGGGTTCGGCGCAATGGCAGGACTGGCTTGAGGACGAAGAGGCAAACCAGGCCGAGGACTACGCCGAGAAGAACGAGCTGGAGACCCGGCGCGCACTTCTGACACAGGCGATGGACGTCCTGAATGAGCGCGAGCGTGACATCCTCACGCAGCGCCGGTTGCAGGACCAGCCGGTGACGCTGGAAGAGCTGTCGGGCGTCTACGACGTCAGCCGCGAACGGATCCGCCAAATCGAGGTTCGTGCCTTCGACAAGCTGCAAAAGCGGATGACTGAACTGGCATCGACCAAGGGCATGATGGCGGACGCCTGATCCCACGCGACGGAAGGGCTGGCGCTCGGCGTCGGTCCCGCTAGGCTCCCGGACAAACAGTCCGGGAGCTTTTTTCATGACCGATCCTATCCGCTGGGGCATCGTGGGTGCGTCGAACTTTGCGCGGAAATCGATGGCACCGGCGCTTCATGCCGCGAGCGGATCGCGGGTGGTGGCGCTTGCCACACGCTCGGCCGACAAGGCCGCGGCCTTTGCCGAATTCCTGCCGGACCTGCGGGTCGAAGAGGATTACGACGCGCTGCTGGGCGCAGACGACATCGACGCGATCTACGTGCCCTTGCCGAACCACCTGCATGTCGAATGGGTGCTGAAAGCGCTCGAAGCGGGCAAGCATGTCCTGTGTGAAAAGCCGATCGCGCTGCACGCCGCCGAGGCGGACCGCCTGATCGAGGCGCGGGACAAGGCGGGGCTGCTCGCCGCCGAAGCCTTCATGATCGTGCACCACCCGCAGTGGCAGCGCACGCGGCAGCTTCTGTCGGAAGGCGCAGTGGGACGTCTGCGCCATGTCGAGACGACGTTCAGCTTCTTCAACGACGACCCGTCGAACATCCGCAACCGGGACGGCATGGGCGGCGGCGGCTTGCGGGATATCGGCGTCTACGCGTTCGGCTCTGTCCTTTATGCGACCGATGCGCAGCCCGGGGACATGACGGCCAAGCTGACCATGGAGGGCGACTGGGACAGCTTCGCCGAGGTGACGGCGACCTTCCCGGATTTCTCGTTCCACACCGTTGTGTCGATGCGCCTCGCGCCGCGGCAGCGGGTCGTGTTCCACGGCGACAAGGGCGTGCTGGAACTGACGGCGCCGTTCAACGCGGGGACGTTCGACCAGGCAGAGCTGGTAATAGAGAACGTCATGAACACCCGCACGGTTGAGCGCTGGCCGGGCGTGAACCAGTATGTCCTGCAAGTCGAGGCGTTCTGCGACAGCGTTCGCAACGGCACGCCCTATCCGTGGACGCTGGAGCAATCCCGCGGATCGCTCGAGATGATCGATCGCTCGTTCGAACTGGCCCAGCGTTAAGCCGGCCCGGGACCCTGCGCCCCGGACCGGCGCGGGGTCAGTCTTCCATCGACTCGAGTTCGTCGATCATGCCCTCGATCATCGACAGGCCCTTGTTCCAGAAGGCCGGGTCGCTGGCGTCGAGGCCAAAGGGCTTCAATAGCTCGGAGTGGTGCTTGGACCCGCCGGCGCGCAGCATCTCGAAATACTTGTCCTGGAAGTCCGGCGCGCCTTCCTCGTAAGCCGCGTAAAGCGCGTTCACCAGCCCGTCGCCGAACGCGTAGGCGTAGACGTAGAAGGGCGAGTGGACGAAGTGCGGGACGTAGGCCCAGAACACCTGGTAGTCGTCCATGAAGTCGAACGCGTCGCCCAGGGATTCGGCCTGGACCGACATCCATAGCGCGTTGATCTCGTCCGGCGTCAGCTCGCCCTCGCGGCGGGCGGCGTGGAGCTTGCATTCAAAGTCGTAGAACGCGATCTGGCGGACGACCGTGTTGATCATGTCCTCGACCTTGCCGGCCAGCAGGACCTTGCGCTCGGCCTTGTCCTTGGCGTTCGCCAAGAGCTTGCGGAAGGTCAGCATCTCGCCGAACACGCTTGCCGTTTCGGCAAGCGTCAGGGGGGTGTTCGCGAGCATCTCGCCTTGGCCCGCGGCAAGGCGCTGGTGGACGCCGTGGCCAAGTTCATG
>NZ_JBELKF010000188.1:0-3567 GCF_042089775.1 Palleronia sp. | reverse complement strand
CGTCAGATACGGGAGCACGCGGCCGGCGTCGTAACCGGCGCGCAGTTTCAGGCGGGCGATGTTGCCATCGGCATCAAATGTGGAATCGTCGTCGAAGTTGACGTTCGCATAGTCGAGTTCGCCACCGAGCACGAAGCGCCCCATGTCGTAGAGGTAGCCTGCCTGAACACCTGCCGTGCTGATGTCGACTTCATCGGCACCGTCGCTGTCGACGGAGCCGGTGCCAAGCTGAAGGCCCACATAAGGCCCGGTCCAGTCGCTCACCGGCACAGGATCGGCAGCAGGGATAATTACCGGCTGTTCGACCACGGGCTCGGCGATGCCGCCGGCAACAGCGGACGTGCCTGCGAAAGCGGATGCGATCGTGACGGTCAGGAAAATAGAACGCATGGCTGATTGCCCCAATTCGAGTTGTTTCGGTATGCGGTCAACGTCGCATGATCTCGTCGGTGCCGCGCGGTTCGCCGACATTTTCTGGATGTTGCGCATCGGCAACTGTCGAAGTGCTCAGCGCTGCATGAAACGTGGAAGTCCACTGTCTGGCTTCCTGATCCGGCAAAGCAGCCCGGTTGTCGTGACCACCCTCTCAATTTGGAAGACAAAACTCCGCCGCCTCATGGGCGGCCACGGCGGCCAGCAGGTGCAGCGTCGCGGGATAATAAGATTGATCGGCCGAGAAGGGCGGCATGCGTTCCGCCGGTACCGCGCGGCCGATGCAGCGCACCAGCGTCGCCAGCGCCCGGTAGCCGGCCGCGTCGCTGCGTTCCAGCACGTTGCCCGTCCGCTCGGCTCGGACCGGAACGCCGCTTGGATCGTCGAACAGCGCGCGTGCCCGTTGGACTGCGGGATGCGCAAGGCGGCCCGACCAGATCAGGTAGAGCGGCACGCGCAGCGCATCGTAGCCGAAGGCAGCGGGCAACACATCAGGCGGGCGCATTCCCGCCTCGGTCAGGGTGATCCAGTCCGGCACCAGCCCGTCCGCCGCGATCCGGCCCATCAGCGCTTCGCCGTCGGCGGAAGCCCGCGCCAGCCGGGGAAGGTCGAAGGCCGCGGCCAGCGCGTGCAGCGCGCGCGGCATCAGGTAGGACGGATTCACGATCTCGTAACCAGGCCCCGAAAATCGCTCGGCCGCCGGGCGCAGCAGCAATCCGCCGCCCGGCGCGTCGCGGACCAGGATCGTGTCGATCGCGCGGGCGACGGCGGCTGCGCGATCGGCCAGGTGCGGCGCGTCGAACCGGCGTGCGGCGCGTAGCAGCGCCCAGGCGAAGAACAGGTCGCCGTCGGACGCGTTGTTGAAATCGGCGATTCCGACACCTGGCCGCCAGCGCCACGCCAGCAACGCGTCCTGCCGCACCGCAAGGTGCGCCTCTGTCCAGTCCAGCATGCGGGCAAAGACCTCACGGTCGTCGAAGGCCACCGCCAGTAGCATGCCCCAGCCTTGGCCCTCGGAATGGCTGGCGTCGCCCTGAAGCGCGTCGATCACGCGGCCGTCCGGTGTGACAAACAACGATTTCCACGCCTGCCAGGCGTCCTGCCACTCGGGCCCGTTCGTTCCGGCGGCCGCGCCGGGGCCGCCCGTGCGGACGAGCGTCCCCGCCGACAGCAGGCCCAGAACCGCTCTGCGTTTCAATTAGGCCTCACCTCGCAATCGAGTGATCGGTTGCGGCGCAGCGCCGCTGGGAACGTGCCCGGAAACATGCCACGGTCTTGCCCTACGAAACTGCACCCTGTCGACCTCTGTCTGCCATGGAGACCGCATGCCCAAGCGCGCCACCACCCCCGTCACGTTGCCCGGGGCCCTGCTGGGCCTCGTCCTGTCGGGCATCGCGATCTTTGCGGGCACGACCTACGTCCTGGTGCGTCAGCATATTGACACATTCCAGCAGGCAGCGCTGGAAGAGGCGGTGACCCTGCGCACGCGCGGCGTCTCGACCGCCTTCGCGCGGGCACTGGAGCAGGACTGGCAGCACCTGACGGCGATCGCGCGCGAGGTGGCCGTGCTCGACCCGGAGGGCCTGGCCCCGGTGCTGGATGCGGCGGCCGGCCCGGACCAGCGGGTTTCGTGGGCGGGGTTCGCGCGGCCCGACGGCACGGTCATCGTCGCGTCGGGTGGCCTGCTCGAGGGCGGTGACGTGTCGTCTCGCCCCTGGTTCCAGCAGGGTCTGCAGGAGGATTTCGCCGGCGACATGCACGAGGCCGTGCTGCTCGCCGACCTGATGGCAGCCGGGGATTCCGCGCCGCCGCGCTTCCTCGACCTCGCCACCCCGGTCGAGGGGCCGGGCGGTCGCGTGGTCGGTGTGCTGGGCTTCCACATCAACGCCGCCTGGGCTGAAGACTACCTCGCCGATCTGGCCGAGCGGATGGAGCTTGACCTGCTTCTGGTCAATCCCGCTGGCGAGGTAATGATCGGAACCGCCCCGGACCTGCCCGACAGTTTCGATCTGCCGCGCCTGTCGGCTGCGGCGGCGACGGGCGTGCAGACGGCGGGATTCGACATTTGGCCCGACGGCATGCGCTATTTCACCGCCGTGACGCCGTCGGTGACCTTCGGCGCGCTGCCGTCCTTCGGCTGGCGTCTGGTGGGGCGCATCGATCCGGCGGACTTTCCCGCCACGCCCGCGCGGGACCTGATCCGCTCCACCACCGTCGCACTGACCGTCGCCACGGCGATCTTCGCACTTGCGACGGTGCTGTTCATCCAGCTTTACATTCGCCCGATCGGCCGGCTTGCCCGGAACGCCGAGCGGATCGCCGACGGGCACGAGGATTATCCTGCCGAGATTCGCGCCTCGGCCGAACTGCAGCGCCTGTCGGCCTCGCTCGCCCGACTCGAGTCGCAACGGCGCTGAGGCGCGTGGCCGCGCCTCAGACCGACCGTCCGAAGGTCAGCCGGCGCGCGAGGTCGCGCGCGATCGCGGCGGAGTTGACCTGCATCACGCCTGGCGCCTCGCCCTCGGCGTAGAGCTTGCGCAGCAGGGCGGCGCTGGTGGTCTCGTCGGGCAGCAGCCGCAGGCGCACGCCGTCGGGGGTGCGCTCGACAACGCTGGCCTCGATGTCGCCGACGTCCGAAATGCGCAGGGTGCCGGTCGTGCCGACGCCCCAGTCGCGGCCCCGGATGCGCGTCATCTCCTGCGACAGCGATGCCATCCACACGCGGCGCGGCGGCTCTCCCTCGGCGGCGAAGATGGCACGTTCGGGCGCATCGGCCACATGCCGCTCGCGGCGCGGCAGCTCGATGCAGGCGATCAGCACCAGGCTCAGCACCAGCAGGTTGTAGAGTGTCCAGAACAGGATCACCGCCTTGCCGTCGCCGGCGTCGTAGAAGGCGAACCGGTTGAAAACGAGACCAAGCAGTAGCCCCACCACCGTCAGTATCAGCACCACGATGAACGGTGTCATCAGGCGCCACTGGACCTGCAGCTTGCTGCGGTCGCCGCCCTTGGCGGTCACGCTGAACGGGTGGCCGTGCGGCTTGATGATGCCGGTGATCGCGGCGCGGCTGATCTGGATGGCACCCAGGTGCTGGCTCACGTCCTTCAGCACCGGCACCAGCATCCCCGGCGACAG
>NZ_JBELKF010000187.1:0-3646 GCF_042089775.1 Palleronia sp. | reverse complement strand
GACGCAGCTTCTCGGGCCCCTGCCAGGGCGCGCGCAGCTGCTCGGCCAGAACTTCGGACAACGCATCGATATCGAGACCGACCCAGCGGTTCTTGAAGGTGAAGTCCTTCTTGGAGGGGGCCGAGGGTCCGGTCAGCCAATCGTATTCCACCGGGTCGAATGTGACGGCGCGCGAGAGCAGCCATTCCTCCGGCCGCAGGGCGCGGGACCAGACGCCGGGATCGACCGTGGTCACCCCGCGCGGCAGGAGCCGGCCCGGCAGGGCCGGTCCCTCGGTGCCCTTGCGCACCGACTTCGCCAGGGATGCCGCGTTGGCCTCGGGCAGCTTCAGCGGATTGACGTGCCGCGCCGTGCGTGACGTCGTCCACGATTCCGACTGCTGGTGGATCATGCTCTCCAGTGTGTGGCGGGTCCGGTAGAGCTGATCGACCCGGAACTTGCGGCCCCGGATCGCGATGGTGAGCAGAAACGGCATGTAGAGGACCAGGGCGGCCCGGCCGCCCGCCGTCTGCACCCGGAAGCGATGCCCCACGGTCTCGGGGGTGAGGTCCATCAGGGCGTAACCGCCACGCGCGAGATAGGCCTCGACCGCCTCGCAGGGGATGAACAGCCAGCCCCCCACGAGCGGGATCTCGGTGAGGAAAGGCACGAAGCGCGCGGCATAGGCGAAGGGGGCCACATGGACCCAGCTGATCGCGCCCAGGATGCTGTTGATCCGGCCCATCTGCGCCATGATCACCGCCATCACGATAAAGGCGGCGATGGCGCACATGATGGCGATCTGGAGGTAATCCTCGTCGCGCGACGGCCCTTGCTGCGGCCCGCTCATTGCGCGCCCTCCGCGATCCCCGCCGTCGGGCGCGGCGTCGCGGCGACGCGGCGGATCTCTTCCACGAGCGCGCTGTCGATGACGATCCGCCCGAAGGTCAGCTCGAGCTCGTCGACATGATCGACCAGCCCGAAGACCTCGATAAGCCCCTCCCCGTTTCGGGGCGCGGCATCGAGAGCGTAGCTGACCGACAGGCCGAGCAGGCTGGCCGGGACCGCCTCGAGGCTCTGCAGGGGCGTCCCTGCCCCGCCCGGCTGGCCCATCTCGGCCATCGACTGGATCCCGAGCGAGAACATCGCCATCTTCAGCAGGCAGCTGGTGACCAGCTCCGCACGCATGGCCTCGAGCGCCGGAAGCGCGGTCGATCCCTTCACGATGCGGTCCGGGCAGGATTCGGCTATCGCGCAGACGACCCGCGCTTCGAAGTCAAGATTTCGCATGTCTCTGGCCTCTATTGCTTGCCAAGCATTATCCAAAGGACTTGCGAAAATCCACGTCAGGGAGGGCGCCAAGGGGCGGTTGTCCACATGCTTGTGCGCCGGATCGCCCCTGTCTCGTTGCTTGGAAACGGTCGAAATGGCACAACCACGGTCGAGAATGGATGGGCATCGACATGGCTATGGATAGCGAAAATACGAATGATACGGGCCCGACGAAGATGCCCGAACCGATCGCGCGCGGCCTTGCGGCGGCCGGGTCGATCCTGAGCCGTCGCGAGCGCTGGGTGCCGCGTCCCAAGGGCATGTTCCTCATCAGCCTGCCCCGGATCATCACCGCGGCGCAGGCGCTGGCACAGGCGTCCGGGGCGAGCCCCGCCCTGCGGCTCTACGCCCGGGACGGCATCACCCGCATCCTCGCCTACACCCGCGCCGATCACCGGCTGCAGATCATGCTGAACATCGCCGCGCGCAATCCGCGCGCCCTGGACGACATCCTTCTTGGCGAGATCAGCCCGAACGTCGCGCCGCACCGCTACAACCTGATGGCCACCCTGGGCGTGTTCTCCCGCAACAGCCTCCTCAACGAGGTCATGGCGCCCGAGCGTGTCCACAAGGTGCAGAACGCGCTCAAAGCGGCCTCCGAAAGCGAGAAGTGATGCGCAGCCACGAAACCGACCCGAGGAAACATGCCATGTCGAAACTCCGTTTGACGGTTCGCATCGCGGCGCTCGGTGCGCTGATGGCGACCGCCGCCATGCCCGCCTACGCCATCAGCCTTCCGGCTGCCGATGAGGCCGATGACACGCCAGCCTCTGCCGGCATGCGCCCCCTCCCCCGGCCGGTGGGCTTCGGTGCGTCGGATCTCGCGCCGGAGCTGGTCATGCGCCCGCCCCTGCGGGGCACGACGCCCGTCCTCGCGGACCCGGCGGAGGAGACGCTCTTGGCCGAGGCGCCCGAGAACGAGCCGACGATCACGGCTGATGCTTCTGACGAGACGGAAACGCCGACCGAGCCGACCGCTGCGCACGACAAGGTCGCCGAGAATGACCGTGAGCCGGTCGACCCCTTCGCGCGTCTCCACCTGGCGCGGATCGAGACCTTCTCGATCGACACCGATGCGCTCGATGCGGTGCGACAGGTGAAATGGGACGACGAGCGATCGGTCTTGCCGGGCGTCGTCGACCATGCCGCGCTGGAGGGCTTCGTGCTGTCCGAGGAGCATATCTGGCGCCAGCCCCTGACGGCGGTGCAGATCGCATCACGCGAGATGCGTAGCGCGATCAGGGAGCGCCTGACTGCCCGCTACGACCTCCAGAACGGCGAAGCGGGGGACATCGAGCGGCTCTATGCGCTTGCCGACGGACAGGCCATGCGGGATTACGGCGCGCCGCGCCCGAAGCCGGTCGAACCGGCGGCGATGAAGGTCGTCGAGGCGCGCTTCGAGGCGCCGGTCAGGGCTCCGGCCCCGGCCCCGGCCCCGGTCGCGCCCAAAGCGGCCGACCTGCGCAGCTTCCTGAACACCCCCGACGGCATCGCGGCTCTTGCCAAGATGGATGCCGCGCAGATCTCGGCTCTGACCGAGATGCTCCGCACGATCGAGGGCACCGGCGCGTCCGCCAAGAGCGAAAGCCCGGCCGACGCCCCGAAAACCGTCAAGGTGCCCGGCATGCCCGGGGTCCCGGCGCTCAGTTTCCGCCGGACGGCATCGAGTCCTGCGGCCGAGACGGAACCCCGGACCCTGGGTGGCTCGAACAACCTCCTGCTGCGGGACTGGCAGGTCACGGATGAGGGCGGGCGCGTCAGCCTGTTCCGTCAGGATGCGCCCGCCTCCCGGATCGCGATCGCCGAGGGCATGATCGTCGGGGCGCTCGGCGCCATCGTCGAAATCGACCGATCGGGGGGTGAAATCCGCGTCAGGTTCGAGAGCGGCGACGAGATCAGCGGCTCCGCATCCTGAGTTTGCGAAACATGTGGATATCCGTCCCGTAGCGATTTCGAGGCATTCTCCGGTCCGATACAAGATATGAAGGCCGCCCTTTCGCGGCAGACGGACCGGAGATTGAACATTGACTGCGAAAAAGCGGAATATCCCCCACATGGTGCAGGGTGTCGTCGCCGGGGCTCTCGCCGCGACGATGATCCTGCCTGCCACTGCAACTCGAGCTGACGTCGAAGGGGAAACCCTCGCGCCGGTCATTCATCCGGCCGATGGATGGGCGGTGATGTCGGGCGCGTCCCTGAAGGCAACGCTCGAGGGCTGGACCCGCGCGGCGGGCTGGACCCTCATCTGGGACAACGCCTTCGACTACCGCCTGCGCGCCAGCGCGGCGTTCGGTGGCGGTTTCGAGGAGGCCACAGGCCGCCTCATCGACTCCAT
>NZ_JBELKF010000186.1:0-3649 GCF_042089775.1 Palleronia sp. | reverse complement strand
CGCTCTGCGCCCGTTCCTTTTGGGTTTGCTAAAGGATATGCCGGAGAGATGGAGGCAGATATTCCGTGAGTTAAGCTCCTTAATGATGGCACGCAGGTAAGACAAATGAAGTTGGGCGCTTACGCTGTTTATGAACTGCCTGATCGTGCCAGCACTGATTTTTGTGAGGTCATGCGACGATCCGTTGGCAGTCAGAAATCTACAGAGGTGCTTTATGGCGGCTAGCCTGTCAAAATATGTGGCAGGACTCTTGAGGTCGCTGCCATTCCGATGGATGGCGTGCGCCACGATAGCTTTGGCGGTGTCTTGGAGTGGTTGAGGTAACGGCTCCATATCTGCGAGCGCCCTCCTGCCACCAGTCTCGAGTGTCTTAAATCCGATTTTAGTGTGGGTCTTGCTATTTGGGATATTCACATACCCTCGAAGATCCCAAACGATGGCGTCGAACTGTATGCTTCCGCCTCGGAACATCGGAAGTTGCTTGGCTTCGTCAATGTAATCCTTCAAGCGATCTTGGTCAGACTGCTTCTCAAATGGCGTCAGGACGGTCACTGGGAAATCTCCCCTACTGCATTCTGGTAATCGAGTATCCGGCGCTTGGCCGCTGCGATCGAATGAATGTGTCGGGCGACGGTGGACATTACTTGGGTGTTGTTGTCTTTTCGTGCGAATTCATATCGCTGCACAACGAGGCGGAATAGATCGTCTAGGGGTGCGTCAGCCAGCAGCCGAAACCGATCGCAACTGAAGCAGGCAAAGGGAGCCGCGCCCGTCTCCATGGCGGAGCATCCTCCGGAACTACATCCCCCGACGTCTTCGACACCCTCTGCATCGGCAAAGTCGATTAGTGCGCTGTCTGGGAAGAGGTCGAGCCCTTCAGATTCAATGACTTCCCCGAAGAATCTAGCGGCGAAGTCTGTGAACTCTCCATCAAGCTTGCTGTGCATTAGTTGATGGTGGAGGATTCCCAAGTTCACATAGGCCTCGCAGCTCGTAGCGTCCGAATGCTGCAAAGTCGAGGCGATCTGGTTTGCATTTATCCCTCTTATAGCTAAATGGGTTGCGACCGTGTGTCTCTCACGGCGTGTGCTAAATTTCATAGGCTGACCGGTCCTTGGTGAGCGCAACCCAAGCGCGTCCATGTTCGTTTTGTAAGCGTAACCAACGCGATCAGAATTTAAGTGGCCTTTGAAGTCATGGTCCGTTCTCTCTCTCTGGCGAGCACCATTACTGGTCCGCTCTTGCTCTTGCTGAGCGCTTGGAAACAGCGGTTGCCTGTTCCAATCGGAGATAGGGAAGCCTTCCACGACATAAGCCATCTGCTCTTCCATTGCGGCTTCCAATGCCTTAGGCATGGAGCGGTTGGGAGCCAAAGATGGGGCTCCATTCCTTTGCTTTGCGAAGGGAAACTCTATGGTTGCGCGATCCACATTGTGATATCGAGGTAGTCGTAAGTTCCGTATCTTCAGGTCAGCTACCTGCTGATTCCTTTGCCCATAGAGCCTGAACAGCATGATAATGCAGAAGTGGCTGTTTCGGATCTTTCCAGTCTGGTAGGCGGAGAACAGCGACTCATCGATCATCTGGTTCTCGGTGTCGATATAGGGGCCTCGATCTGGATCTAAAGTGAGGACGTCAAGGTATGTCCCCCCAGAGTTTCCGAATGAAAAGTTTTCAACATAGTCGATAGCGTCAGGGCTGACACCAGGTAGCTCCAGCCCCCCCCACATTCGCAGTATGGATCGAAGGCTTGCCTGCATCTTGCTGATGTCGCCATCCTCTAAATACTGGGAAACATGCGATACGTCTATTTCTTCAACATGGTTTTTTCGTCTTGAGATAAAATGCAGAAGTTTTGATAACTCGTTATTGCACCTTGAGGCGTAAGACACTGATGCGTTAGAGACCATTTCTGCTGCTACAGTTTTCCAGCTTTCGATCAGAGTGTCGGAAGCGGTTCCTCGATGCTCTGAGAAAACGAATCTTGACCTTTTGCCGCCGTTTGAGGACAAGTCCCAGACGTCGTCCCCCATGTCAAAGCTCTCGCCCGCTGAAGTGCGCTGTTGGGTAGGCAGGAATACCAGTTCGTTCTTTTGGTCGGCCGCATCAATAATCACTTGTCTGCTCCTTTGTCACCGAAGTCCCAGCCGCGATCTTCAATCATCTTGGTGTGCTCATCCTGGGCGATCTTCGTGTTTGCTCCAGCAGCGTAGTAGCCGGTCATTTTGGAGCCTTGACTCCATCCCCCCTTGGTCTCCAGCAGGCGATTGGTTTCAAAGTCGGTCAGGTCGTATTTCGCTGCCAATTCAGCCAGGTTCATAGAAGATTTGTGGCGAAGGTCGTGGAAGCGGATCTTGACGCCGGCCGCCTTCGTGGCTGCATCCATGATGTATTTCACCCCACGTTGGGTAAGGGGAGCTCCACGGAGATCCTGTCTGTAAACTAAGTTGACGAAAACGAAGTCGTTGTCATCTCGTCCGAGTGCTTCGACCTCATCCATAAGGTCATCGCGCTCTTCCAGCCATTTCTCCAACATCTCGAATATGCTCGGGGCAACGTCCAGCGTTCTGGCAAGCGTTTTAGCTGCTGGTTCGTCTCGCCGTGGGTCTTCCGGATCGCTTTGGCGCCGAACCACCTTCACCGTTTTTCTTCGGTAGTCGATGTCATGGATTTTTAGCTTTTGGATTTCACCTTTCCGCAGCCCTGTGTTCAGCGTCAGGAGAAGCATCAACGTGTTGCGAAGGAGGAGTTGACGGCTCCCCTTCCATACCGCCTTGGGCTTGAACTCGCTCAGCAACCAGTCGGCGAATCTGTTGATGTCATCGACATCTGTTGGCGTACCTGTCCTGCGGTTGCCCTGTCTTGGAGCCTTCAAGAAGTGGTAGAGTGAGCCAGCGGGCGGGTTTTCGCCCTCCATCGTGGGGCGAGCGGCGAGGCGGCGGCGACGCTCAATCAGGTCTTCAGGAACCGTGCGGCTCTCCATGGCTAGGTTGCCGTAATCGAGGAGAAACCTGATGTATTCTTGGGCAGTCCATATCCTAGTTGCGATCGTAGGGTTCGATACGGTCTCGAATGCGTCTAGCAACTTCTCGAGGTCTAGAGTGCGAACCCGTGAGCGTTTGAGCCGTAGGAGTTTCTCGAGATCTTCGGCTTGGAGCCGGAGGTAGTAGTTCAAGCTCTTCAAAGCATGACGATCGAGGGGCTCACCCCACATGAGCCTGTCTTCGTAATCGATGTTGACCAGTTCGGCCCAAGCATCGATGAGACCGATGGTGGTTAGCATCTTCTTACGCGTGCTTGGTCGGAACTTCTCTCGGGTGGCGCTCATCCATAATAGCGGAACTTTGGCGAGGTGGCCGTCACGGTAAGGGATGTAAACCCGTTCGCCGCGCCTCGAACCCGTCTTTATGACCTCGATTGCGACCTGCATATGTACCACCCTTCATAAAGCTTCCAAGACTGTGGACCGAGCAGGATTCGGTAGTCAAGAACTTTGTTCACCTTGTGTTCTAGACGTTTCGGGCTTGTGCCATACGCAGAAGGGCTTTCGGCAACTGCATGTACCACTTCGAGAAAAGCTTCCTCTAATTTCGATCCTTCTTCGCATTGCCGGTGATCATCGCCTGGCTGCTCTGGCGCGGCGAGCTGC
>NZ_JBELKF010000006.1:0-79600 GCF_042089775.1 Palleronia sp. | reverse complement strand
CCATCGCCTCCTTGATCTTCTTGCCCATGGCGCGGCGCAGCAGGTCGGCGCCGCCGAGGGAGTATCCCGCCATGACCTGAGCGATCTGCATCACCTGCTCCTGATAGACGATGATGCCCTGCGTCTCTTCCAGGATGTAGTCGATCAGCGGGTGGACCGACGCGATCTCGCGCAGGCCGTTCTTGACCTCGCAATAGACCGGGATGTTCTCCATCGGGCCGGGGCGGTAGAGCGCCACCAGCGCCACGATATCCTCGATGCAGGTCGGCTTCATGCGCCGCAGCGCATCCATCATGCCGGTGGATTCCACCTGGAACACCGCGACCGTCTTGGCCTTGGCGTAGAGCTCGTAGGACTTCGCGTCGTCGAGCGGGATCAGGTTCATCTGGTTCTCGGCCCCCGGCGCGGGGGCGTAAAGCTCGGACCCGTCCGGCCCGACATGGATCGGCCGCGACTGGTTGATGAGATCCACGGCGTTCTGGATCACCGTCAGCGTCTTGAGGCCGAGGAAGTCGAACTTCACCAGCCCCGCCTGCTCGACCCATTTCATGTTGAACTGGGTGGCGGGCATGTCCGACTTCGGATCGCGGTAGAGCGGCACCAGCGCGTCCAGCGGCCGATCCCCGATCACGACGCCCGCGGCGTGGGTCGAGGCGTTCCTCAGCAGCCCTTCGACCTGCTGGCCGTAGGTCAGAAGGCGGTCCACGACCTCTTCGTTGCGGGCCTCTTCGCGCAGGCGCGGCTCGTCCCGAAGGGCCTGCTCGATGCTGACCGGCTTCACGCCCTCGACCGGGATCATCTTGGACAGGCGATCGACCTGGCCGTAGGGCATCTGCAACACACGGCCAACGTCGCGCACCGCCGCCTTGGACAGCAGCGCGCCGAAGGTGATGATCTGCCCCACCTTGTCGCGGCCGTATTTCTCCTGGACGTAGCGGATGACTTCTTCGCGCCGATCCATGCAGAAGTCGATGTCGAAGTCGGGCATCGACACCCGCTCGGGGTTGAGAAACCGCTCGAAGAGCAGGCTGTAACGCAATGGGTCCAAATCGGTAATCGTCAGCGCATAGGCGACAAGGCTGCCTGCGCCCGAGCCACGCCCCGGCCCCACAGGGATGTCCTGCTCCTTGGCCCACTTGATGAAGTCGGCGACGATCAGGAAGTAGCCGGGAAAGCCCATCCCCTCGATGATCCCAAGCTCGAAATCCAGCCGTTCCTGGTACTTCTCGACAGTCGTGGCGTGGGGAATCACGGCCAGCCGCGCCTCCAGCCCTTCCTTCGCCTGCCGACGCAGCTCGTCCACCTCGTCATCGGCGAAGCGCGGCAGGATCGGGTCGCGGCGGTAGGTGGCGAAGGCGCAGCGGCGCGCGATTTCCACGGTGTTCTCGGTCGCCTCGGGGAGATCGGCGAACAGGGTGCACATCTCGGCCGGGGATTTCAGGTAGTGCTGCGGCGTCAGGCGGCGGCGCGGCTCGTTCTGGTCGACATAGGCGCCGTCCGCGATGCAGATCAGCGCGTCGTGCGCCTCGTACATGTCGGGCTTGGGAAAGTAGACGTCGTTCGTCGCGACCAGCGGCAGGTCCATCGCGTAGGCCATTTCGACATGGCCGCGCTCGGTCAGGCGCTCGTTCTGGGGCAGCGCTCCGCCCTCCCCCGGATGGCGCTGCAGCTCGACATACAGGCGATCTGGATAGATCGCCGCCAGCCGCGTCATCAGCGCCTCGGCCTTGTCGCGCTGACCTGCCTGCAGCAGCATTCCCACCGGACCATCGGGACCGCCCGACAGGCAGATCAGCCCCTCGCCATGCGCCGCAAGATCGTCCAGCGACACCTGCGGCTCGGACCTGTCCCCTTCGAGGTAGAGGACCGAGTTCAGCTTCATCAGGTTCTCGTAGCCCTGCTCGCTTTGCGCCAGCAGGACCAGCGGTGCCGGATGGGCGCGCTGGCCCCGCCCCGGCTCCCACCCGAAATCGCCGACGGACACCTGGCACCCGACGATGGGCTGCACCCCCGCCCCCTGCGCCCCGACAGAGAATTCGAGCGCACAGAACATGTTGTCGGTATCCGTGACCGCCACGGCGGGCATGCCCATCCCCGCGACGAGGCCCGGCAGCTTCTTCAGCCGCATGGCCCCCTCCAGCAGGGAATACTCGGTATGAAGGCGGAGGTGGATGAATCGAGGATCGGCCATGAGCGGCACGATATATCGGGCCGCGCGGCCGGGAAACCCCCGGATGCTGTGGAGAACCGCCGTGCACCCGTTTCCCTGCGGGACGCAAAAGGAGCACCCGTATGACCACCAGCGAACGATTGCCGAGGCGTCCCGACGTTGCCGCCACGATAATGACGCCCTCGGCGACGCGGCCGAGTGCCCCCTGTGCAACGACTGCTCGGATATCTGCGCGCTGATGTACCGCACGAAGTTGCGCCGGACCGGGTCGAACGAGGGACCATCCGTCTGGCGCTGAAGCTGTGCGAGAGGTACGACGACCGGCGCCACAAGCGCTGCGCCAGTATGTGCCGCGACTGCGCGACGGATCGCCGACAGGCCGCGTGCGACCCGTAATCACCATCGCCACGGCGCCACGCGGCACTAGCTGTCCGAGCATCACCTAGACGGAGAACTCGTTTCATGGCCCGCACTATCGGCATCGTCGTCGTAATTGCCCTCGTGATCGCCCTGATCGCGTGGTTCGCTTTCCCGAACTTCGGCGAAGACGCAGAGCTCAGGGATTCGACTCAGGAAGGCGTCGGGGAGATCGTCGAAGAGCCCGGCACCGCCGTCGAATAGGTCGACCAAGGCTCCGCGACCTCGCTTCGCGCCGCACGAGACCGCCCTTGCATTGCGCCGCCCGTCCCGGTTTGATTGCGGACGGGCTGCGCGCTCTACGCCGCATCGACTGCGCCGCCCGAGGACAAAACGAGTAACGCGGCGGATATTCTTATGAAGGTCAGGTTCCGCCTGAACGGAGACCCGGTCGAGGCCGAGACCGCGCCCACGACGACCCTGCTCGACTGGCTGCGCGAAACGCGCGGCCTCACCGGCACCAAGGAAGGCTGCAACGAAGGCGATTGCGGCGCCTGCTCGGTGATGGTGACGGACGAACGTGGCGCCCGCGCCCTGAACGCCTGCATCCTCTTCATGGGGCAGCTGGACGGACATGCCGTGCGCACGGTCGAAGGTCTGGCCGCGCCCGATGGTACGCCCCACCCCGTGCAGCAGGCGATGGTCGACCACCACGGCAGCCAGTGCGGCTTCTGCACGCCGGGCTTCGTGGTGACGATGGCGACGGCCCACCTGAACTGCGCGACGGATCACGACGATCAGCTTGCCGGCAACCTCTGCCGCTGCACCGGCTACGCGCCGATCATCCGCGCCGCGAAAGCCGTTGAAAGCCTGCCCGTCCCCGACCACATGCGCGATACGCCGCTGTCACGCACGTCCGAAGGCGATGCGCCGCATCCGGGCGCCGCGCCCGCGCCCAGCTACGCAGACACGCCCGCCGACTGGGGCGGCCGCGACCCGCTGGCCGGCACCGGAGCGGACAGTCGCGGCGACCCCGCGCGCACCGCCGGTGCGCTGCGCCCCGCCAGCACGGACGAGCTGGCCAGGCTCTACCTCGACCATCCCGACGCCACCCTTGTCGCCGGGGCGACCGATGTCGGCCTGTGGGTGACCAAGGGCCTGCGCGACCTCGGGACGGCACTCTTCCTCAACGGCGTCACCGACCTGCAGCGCATCGAAGAAATTGACGGCGCCCTGCGCATCGGCGCGGGCGTCACGCTGACGCGGCTGCGCGAGGCAGTCGCCCCCCGCCACCCGAGCCTGGCCGAGATGCTCCGCCGCTTCGGCTCGACGCAGGTGCGCAACGCCGGGACCATCGGCGGCAATATCGCCAACGGCTCGCCTATCGGCGACGGGCCGCCCGCGCTGATCGCGCTGGGGGCGGTGTTGCACCTGCGCCGAGGGGATGCGCGGCGCGAGATCCCGCTCGAGGATTTCTTCATCGACTACGGCAAGCAGGACCGCCAGCCGGGCGAGTTCGTCGAGGCCGTCTCGATCCCCGACCAGCCCGACCGCCTGTCCTGCCAGAAGCTGTCCAAGCGCTTCGACCAGGACATCTCGGCCGTCTGCGGCTGCTTCAACATCACGACCGAAGGCGGCACCGTCACCGCCGCCCGCATCGCCTTCGGCGGCATGGCCGGCACTCCGAAGCGTGCCCGCCTGACCGAGGACGCGCTGATCGGCCAGCCGCTGACGCCCGAGGGCGTTGCCCTCGCCCAAGCAGCGCTGGAGCAGGACTTCACCCCGCTGTCGGACATGCGCGCCTCGGCGCGCTACCGGGTCGAGGCGGCGAAGGGGATGCTTCTGCGTCTGGCCTCGGCCGACGAACCCTCGGTGCTGGAGGTCCGCGCATGAGCATCCACAAGCCTTCTGCGCACGACAGCGCGCCGCTCCACGTCGCCGGGTCCGCCCGCTACGTCGACGACATCCCCCTGCCCGCGAACGCGCTGCACCTGGCCTTTGGACTGTCGCCCATCGCCCGCGGCACGGTGCGCTTCGACCTGACGAAGGTGCGCGAGACGCCCGGCGTGGTGGTCGCCCTTTCGGCGGCCGAGACCGGGGCGGTCGACGTTTCGCCCTCTGCCCACGACGAGCCGCTGCTGGCCGAAATGAAAGACGGCGCCGCCCGCGTCCACTACATGGGCCAGCCGCTGTTCGTCGTGGCCGCGACCAGCCATCTGGCCGCCCGCAAGGCCGCCCGGCAGGCCGCGATGGAAACGGCCGAGGACACGCCGATCCTGACGATCGACGAGGCCCTCGCCGCCGACAGCCGGTTCGAGGACGGCCCCGTCACCTGGACCAAGGGCGACGCCGACGCCGCCCTTTCCGCCGCCCCGCACCGCCTGCAAGGCAGCATCGAGATCGGCGGGCAAGAGCATTTCTACCTCGAAGGGCAGGCCGCGCTCGCCATCCCCGGCGAGGGGGGCGACATGGTGGTCCACTCGTCCTCGCAGCACCCGACCGAGATTCAGCACAAGGTCGCCGAGGCCCTGGGCGTTCCGATGCACACCGTCCGGGTCGAGGTGCGCCGCATGGGCGGCGGCTTCGGCGGCAAGGAAAGCCAGGGTAACGCGCTTGCCGTCGCCTGCGCGCTGGTCGCCGCGCGCACGGGCCGGCCGGTCAAGATGCGCTACGACCGCGACGACGACATGACCATCACCGGCAAGCGCCACGACATCCGCATCGGCTACGACGTGGGCCATGACGACGAGGGTCGCATCACGGGCATCGTATTCGACCACTACGTCCGCTGCGGCTGGAGCCAGGACCTGTCCCTGCCCGTGGCCGACCGGGCGATGCTGCACGCCGACAACGCCTACCACCTGACGGACGTGCGCATCGTATCGCACCGGCTGAAGACGAATACCCAGTCCGCCACCGCGTTCCGAGGCTTCGGCGGCCCCCAGGGCGTCGTCGGGATCGAGCGGGTGTTGGATGAGATTGCGCACCGCCTGGGCCGCGACCCGCTGGATGTGCGGCGCGTGAACTTCTACGCCGCCGGACACAGCGCGGATACAAGCGGCACGATTCCGCCTCAAGCGACCGGCAAGGGCCATGTCGGCACCGAGGACGTGAACCCCGGCACCGACGCCGACGTGACGAGCCGCGGAGCGCTGCACGAGGTGGCCGAGCCTGCGGGGCCGGTCGCCGCCCCGCCCGACGGGGTTCAGACGACCCCCTACCACATGCCGGTGCGCGACTTCATCCTGCACGAGATGGTGGACGCGCTGGAGGACACTGCCGACTACCGCGCCCGTCGCGCGGCGATCGAGGCATGGAACGCCGCGCATCCTTACGTGAAGAAGGGCATCGCCCTGACGCCGGTGAAGTTCGGCAT
Organism: Palleronia sp.; assembly: GCF_042089775.1. Taxonomy (NCBI): domain Bacteria; kingdom Pseudomonadati; phylum Pseudomonadota; class Alphaproteobacteria; order Rhodobacterales; family Roseobacteraceae; genus Palleronia; species Palleronia sp. The sequence continues at coordinate 73,697 of NZ_JBELKF010000006.1, read as the reverse complement.
CTCGTTCACGCTGACCCACCTGAACCAGGCAGGTGCGCTGGTGCATGTCTATCAGGACGGCTCGGTCCACATGAACCATGGCGGGACCGAGATGGGACAGGGCCTGCACCAGAAGGTCGCCGCCGTCGCGGCCGACCGCTTCGGGGTGCCCCTGTCGGCGATCCGCATCACGGCGACGGATACGGGAAAGGTGCCCAACACCTCGGCCACGGCGGCGTCCTCGGGGGCGGACCTGAATGGGATGGCGGTCAAGGCCGCATGCGACGAGATCGCGGGCCGGATGGCCGCGTTCCTGGCCGAGCAGCACCAGGCTGATCCCGCCGATGTCCGGTTCCAGGAAGGCCGCGTGCATGTCGGCAGCGAAAGCTACGCCTTCACCGAGGCCGTGCAGCTTGCCTACCAGGGCCGGGTCAGCCTGTCGGCCACGGGCTACTACCGCACCCCGGGGATCGAGTGGGACCGCCTGCGCGGCCGCGGCACGCCGTTCTTCTACTTCGCCCACGGTGCGGCGGTGACCGAGGTGGTGCTGGACACCCGCACGGGCGAGAACCGCATCCTGCGCACGGACATCCTGCATGATTGCGGCAAGTCGCTGAATCCGGCCATCGACATCGGCCAGATCGAAGGCGGCTACGTGCAGGGCGCCGGCTGGCTGACGACCGAGGAACTGGTCTGGGACGACAAGGGACGGCTGACGACGCATGCCCCCTCGACCTACAAGATCCCGGCCTGCTCTGACCGGCCCGAGGTGTTCGACGTGGCGCTCTGGCACGACGAGAACCGGGCCGAGACGATCTACCGCTCGAAGGCCGTGGGCGAGCCGCCCTTCATGCTGGGCGTCTCGGCCTTCCTTGCCCTCAGCCACGCAGCCAGCGCCTGCGGGGCCGCCTATCCCGACCTCGACGCGCCGGCCACGGCCGAGCGACTGTTCTTCGCCGCGCGCCACGCGCAGGGCGCATGAGCTTCGATCCCCTGCGGCTCGAAGCGGCGCTTGCCGCCCATGACGACGTTTGGCGGGTGGTGGTGGCCGAGACGCGCGGCTCGGTGCCGCGCGGTCCCGGCGCATCGATGCTGGTCTGGGCGAACGGGCAGGACGGCACCATCGGCGGCGGTCGGTTGGAATGGGAGGCGCTCGCCGCCGCCCGCGCCGGCCGGCGCGGCGCGATCCGCCATGCGCTGGGACCGTCGCTGGGCCAGTGCTGCGGCGGGACGGTGACGCTGCACATCTCGCACTGGAACCGTGAGCTTCTGGATGCGGTGGACTTCAGCGGCGGCCTTGCCGCGATCGGCCACACGCAGCCCGGCCGGGACGTGATGGAGGCCGCCGACCGCCTGCGGGACGACCCCGACGCCCCGTCGCCGCAGCTTGTCGGCGATTGGCTGGTGGAGCGCATCGCCCCCGCGCCGCGCCGGGTCCACGTCTGGGGAGCGGGCCATGTCGGCCGCGCGCTGGTGTCGGTGCTGGCCCCCCTGCCCGACCTTGGCATCGCCTGGATCGACGACGCCGCCGGCCGGTTTCCCGCCGACATCCCCGCCGGCGCCGACCGGATCGTGGCCGCCGACATGCCGCGCCTCGCCGCCCGGACCGGCCCCGAAGACGAGCACCTGATCCTGACCTACAGCCACGACATCGACCTTGCGCTCTGCCACGCGCTGCTGACCGCGGGGGCGCACCGGATCGGGCTGATCGGGTCGGCGACCAAATGGGCGCGTTTTCAGACGCGGCTGCGGCAGCTTGGTCATTCCGACGCCACAATCGCGCGCATACGGTGTCCCATCGGCAACCCTGCCCTGGGCAAACATCCCCAGGCCATTGCCGTGGGCGTCGCGGCAGAGATACTGGCCCCAGAGGAACAGGACCCAGCATGACGCCGCTTCTGAAGATCGACGGACTGACCAAGACCTATCCCGGCGTCGTCGCGACCGACGCGGTATCGCTGTCCATCGCGCCGGGCGAGGTTCATGCGCTGTTGGGCGAGAACGGCGCGGGCAAGTCCACGCTGGTCAAGATGATCTTCGGCCTGAATCAGCCTGACGCCGGTCGGATGGAGATGGACGGCACCCCCTACGCCCCCGCCTCGCCCGAGGCGGCGCGGGCGGCGGGCGTCGGCATGGTCTTCCAGCACTTCTCGCTTTTCGACGCACTCGACGTGGCCGAGAACGTGGCGCTTGGCATGTCCGACCCGCCGCCGATGCGCCAGCTGTCGCGCCGCATCGCCGAGGTCAGCCGCGACTACGGCCTGCCGCTCAAGCCCTCGCAGATCGTCGGCGACCTCTCGGCGGGCGAGCGTCAGCGAGTCGAGATCGTGCGCTGCCTTCTGGGCAAGCCGCGCCTTCTCATCATGGACGAACCGACCAGCGTGCTGACCCCGCAAGAGGTCGACCTGCTGTTCGACACCCTCCGCCAGCTGCGCGCCGAGGGAACGTCGATCCTGTATATCTCGCACAAACTCGAAGAGATCCGGACGCTCTGCGACACCGCGACGATCCTTCGCGGCGGCAAGGTGGTTGCCACCTGCACCCCGTCCGAGGAATCGGCCGAGCGCCTGGCCGAGCTGATGGTGGGTCGGCGGCTCGAGACGCCAGCCCGTGCGGGCAAGGTGCAGCTCGAGACGCTGCTGGAGCTTGCGGGTCTGTCGATGGGCCCTGCATCGGATCACGGCACGGCGCTCAAGGACATCTCGTTCCGGCTGCATGCGGGCGAGGTGCTGGGCATCGGCGGCGTCGCGGGGAACGGCCAGGACGAGCTGCTCGCCGCGCTCGCCGGTGAAGCGCGCGCCCCCGAGGGCACGATCTTTCTCGCCCGGCGAGACATTTCGCGCAGCCGGCCCCAACGCCGTCGCGCACTTGGGCTCCTGACTGCGCCCGAGGAACGGCTGGGTCACGCCGCCGCGCCCGATCTCAGCCTGACCGAAAATGCGCTGCTGTCGGCTTCCACCACACAGAACCTCGCCCGGCGCGGGTTCATCGACTGGGGCGCAACGCGGCGTTTTGCCGAAGGGGTGATCAAGCGCTTCGACGTGCGCACCCCCGGCCCCGGCACGGTGGCGCGCGCGCTTTCGGGCGGTAACCTGCAGAAATACGTGATCGGCCGCGAGATCGCCCAGAACCCGCTGGTCCTTGTCGTCAACCAGCCGACATGGGGCGTGGACGCCGCCGCCGCCACCACCATCCGGCAGGCGCTGCTGGACCTCGCCGGGAAAGGCTCGGGCGTCCTCGTCATCAGCCAGGACCTCGACGAGCTGATGCAGGTCGCCGACGGTTTCGCCGCCCTGACCGAAGGCCGCCTGTCCCCGTTCCGCCCCACCGCTGGCCTGACCGTGGGAGAGATCGGCCTGATGCTCGGCGGGGCCCACGACATAGAGTCCGTCCATGCCCACTGATCCCGCCTTCGCGCAACGGTCGAACGGAGCGCCGCAATGATCGACCTCGTCAAACGCCCCCAGCCCTCGCGCGCCTGGTCCTGGGCGACGCCGATCCTGGCGGTCGTGCTGACCCTTCTGGTCGGAAGCGCGATGTTCGCCGCGCTCGGCAACGATCCGTTGGCGGCGATCCGCACGATCTTCTACGACCCGCTCTTCAACCCGCAATTCGCCAGCTACTCGCGCCCGCAGCTTCTGGTGAAGGCGGGGCCGCTGATCCTGATCGCCACGGGCCTCGCGCTCGGGTTCCGAGCCGGGGTGTGGAACATCGGGGCTGAAGGGCAGTACATCATGGGCGCCGTCTTCGGGGCGGCGGCCGGACTTGCCCTCTACCCGTCCGAGCCGCGGATGCTGGTCTTTCCGCTGATGATCGTCGCAGGTCTTGCGGGCGGCATCCTCTGGGGCATGATTCCCGCGATCCTGAGGACGAAGTTCAACACGAACGAGATCCTCGTCTCGCTCCTTTTGGTCTACGTGGCCGAGAGCATCCTTGCATCGATGGCCGTTGGCGCCCTGCGCAACCCCGAGGGCGGTGGCTTTCCCGGCTCGCGCAACCTCGCCCAGTGGGCGGCGTCCGCGAACCCGGAACTGATCGCGAACACCGGCCTGCACTGGGGTCTCGTCGCGGCGCTGATCGCCGTGATCATGGCTTACGTGATCCTGCATCGGCACATGGCGGGCGTGCACATTCGGCTCGCGGGCCAGGCGCCCCGCGCCGCACGCTTCGCCGGCGTGAACCCGAACCGGCTGGTGGTGTTCTGCTTCGCCGTCTCGGGCGGGCTCGCCGGGCTAGCCGGCGTCTTCGAGGTCACGGGACCGGCGGGCCAGATCTCGATCGACTTCAACGTCGGCTACGGCTTCACCGCGATCATCGTGGCCTTCCTCGGGCGACTGCATCCGGTGGGGATCGTGCTGGCCGGCCTCCTGATGGCGCTGACCTATATCGGGGGCGAGCTTGCCTCGTTCACCCTCGGCATCCCGATCGCTGCGATCCAGGCGTTCCAGGGGATGCTTCTGTTCTTCCTGCTCGCGGTGGACGTGCTGACGAACTATCGCATCCGCCTTGGCCGCGAGGCCCGCGCATGACCCCCCTCGCCCCCGGAGCGCGCCAATGGATCTAGGTTCCATCTCTCCCGCCCTGCTCGTCGCGTCGCTGATGGTAGCGTCGACCCCGCTGCTGCTGGCGGCACTGGGCGAGCTCGTGGTCGAACGCGCAGGCGTCCTGAACCTCGGGGTAGAGGGGATGATGATCGTCGGCGCCATCTGCGGTTTCGCCGCCGCGGTCGAGACCGGCTCCCCCCCCATCGGCTTCCTCGTGGGGGCCGCGGGAGCCGCGCTTCTGTCGCTCGTTTTCGCGGTGCTGACCCTCGTCTTCCTCGCCAACCAGGTGGCGACCGGTCTTGCGCTGACGCTGTTCGGGCTGGGGCTTTCGTCGCTCCTCGGGCAGGGCTATGTCGGCATCAAGCCGCCCCGTACCGAACGGCTGGACCTCGGACCGCTCTCCGACCTCCCGTTCCTCGGCCGCGCCGTCTTCAGCCACGACTGGGTCGTCTATCTCAGCCTCGCGCTGACGGTGGTGATTGCCTGGGGCCTCGCCCGCACCCGCCCGGGCCTCAAGCTGCGCGCCATCGGTGAAAACCATGATGCCGCCCATGCGCTCGGCCTGAGCGTCATCCTAACCCGCTTCGCCGCGATCGCCTTCGGCGGCGCCATGGCGGGCCTTGGCGGCGCGTATCTGAGCCTTGTGCGCGTCCCGCAATGGGCAGAAGGCATGACGGCGGGCGCCGGATGGATCGCGCTGGCCATCGTCGTCTTCGCCTCGTGGCGGGCCGGCCGGGTGCTGCTGGGCGCCTACCTCTTCGGCGGCGTCACCGTGCTGCAGCTGAACCTGCAGGCGGCGGGAGTGGCGCTGCCCGTGGAATACCTGTCGATGTCGCCCTACGTGGTGACGATCCTGGTCCTTGCGATCATGTCTGCGCGGCGTGCGCGTGGCACCGCGGCACCGGCGAGCCTGGGCAAGCCGTTCCACGCAACGCACTGACGACAGCCCCGAAAACGGCCCCCGCCGCCGCGAAGCGCCTAAAGATTGTGCGTTTGCCGACAAGGTCAGTCCCGCGGCGCTTGCGCCTGCTCCCTGCCCCGCACACTATCGCGGCACCAACAGGGAGATTCCACATGCTTCGCAGAACATTGCTCTGCACTGCCGCCGCACTTCTGGCCGCGCCCGCCCTCGCGCAGGACAGCGCCGATCCGGTCAAGGTCGGCTTCGTCTATGTCGGCCCCGTCGGCGACGGCGGCTGGACGTACGAGCACGACCAGGCACGCCAGGCCGTCGAAGAGCATTTCGGCGACCAGGTCGAGACCGTTTATCAGGAAAGCGTGCCCGAAGGCGCCGATGCCGAGCGGGTGATGACCCAGATGGCGCTGTCCGGGGCAGACCTGATATTTACCACCTCGCTCGGCTACATGGATCCGACCATGAACGTGGCCGAGAAGTTCCCCGACGTGAAGTTCGAGCACGCGACCGGCTACAAGACCGCCGAGAACGTGTCGAACTACTCGGCCCGCTTCTACGAAGGCCGCGCCGTGCAAGGCCTGATCGCTGGCGAGATGACCGAAACGAACACGATCGGCTACATCGCCCCCTTCCCGGTCCCCGAGGTCATCCGCGGCATCAACGCTGCCTATCTCGCGGCCAGCGAGGTGAACCCCGAGGTCGAATTCAACATCGTCTGGGTCAACACCTGGTTCGACCCCGCCAAGGAAGCCGATGCCGCCCGCGCGTTGATCGAGAACGGCGCCGACGTGATCCTGCAGCACACCGACTCCACCGCGCCCCACGCCGCGGCGGCCGAGGCGGGTGACGTGATCACCTTCGGGCAGGCGTCCGACATGAGCGAATACGCCCCCTCGCCGCGCGTCAGCTCGATCATCGACAACTGGGCGCCCTATTACATCGACCGGGTGCAGGCGGTGATCGACGGCACCTGGGAAAGCCAGTCGGTCTGGCAGGGCATCGAGGAAGGCATGGTCGGCATCGGCGAGATCACCGACGCGGTCCCCGAGGAGGTGAAGGCCGACGCGCTGGCCCTGAAGGAAGCGATCGCCAGCGGCGAGACGCACCCCTTCACCGGCCCGATCAACCGCCAGGACGGCTCGGTCTGGTTGGAAGAAGGCGAGACGGCCGATGACGAGACCCTGCTGGGCATGGACTTCTTCGTCGAAGGCCTGACCGGCGAAATCCCGAACTGAGCACCGGCCGGAGGCGATCCGCGGGTCGCCTCCGGCCTATCCCGCTTCCCGTGTGGCGCTTCCGCGCAACGGGCTCACCTGACGGGACGGCGAAGGGCCGGGCTTTCGGTGAATCGCGGCAAATCCAACGAAACCGACAGCGGCGGCGTGCTCTGCACGGAAGGCCCGGACGTGTCCGAGGCCGGTGGCAGCGACGGGCCTGCTGCGGTCTCGGGACGTGGCAGCGGGGCGACCTTGTCGCGCACCGGCCCCATCACCAGCGCATCCGGCACCGGCTTTCGCAACGGGCGCGGGCTGACACTGATCTGGCAGTAGGGCTGGGAGCGGAGCCATTCGCGCATCTCGGCCCGCTTGGATTGCGAGCGCATCGGACCCCAATCCGCCGAAACACCGCTCCAACGAGGGGTCCGGGCGTGGATCACGCCGTCGCGGGGAACGGTGCGGGCCATGATGCGGATGGCGCAGGACAGGTTGGCCGGCCCGTCTTTCAGCGCATCGCCCGTGGTGGCCGCGCAACCGTAGCCGCGGGCGGTGGCCGGAAGAATCTGCAGAAGGCCGTACCACAGGCCCCCTCCGCCGACGGCACCCGGGCGCCACCGGCTTTCGTGCTTGGCGAGCGTCGACAGAAAGCCGACCCAGAACGCGCGGCGATCGGCATCCGTGGCCCGGGCGTATCCCGGACACCAGCGCTGGATGTCGCGGGGCGTATGCTCGACCAGGCGGCGGCCGTGCTGCTTCAGCGCAGTGAGGGCGCCGCGGGACCAGCGGTCGCTTTCGGGACGGAAATCCCACATCGTCTCGGGGATCGCCTCGACATAGGGGCGCGGTTCCGGACGGAGCGGTTCGGCCGCCCACGCGGGCTGGCCGAGACAGGCGCAAAGGATCAGGGCCAAGTGTCGCATCCGAGGCAGATAGCCCGACGGGCGCAGCCGTGGCAACTGCGCCTCAGGCCTTGGGTGCGCGGCAATAGGGCTGCGCGCGCGTCCAGGCGGCCATTTCGGCGCGCTTCGAGGACGAATGGAACGGGCCCCAGTCGCGCATCCCGGTATTGACCGAGCCGCGCTTGGACACCTGCGCCGCCGCGATCCGCACGCCGCAGCGCAGGTTCGCCACCGGGTTCTTCAAGGCCGATCCGGTCGTCGCCGAGCACCCATAGGCGCGCGCGGTCGAGGGCGAAATCTGCACGAGGCCGAACCACGAGCCGCCGCCACCGACGGCCTCGGGGCGCCAGGTGCTTTCATGCTTGGCCAGCGCCGAGAAGAGGCCGGCCCAGAAGGCGGCGCGTTCTTCCTCGGTCTTGTTGGCGTAGTCGGGGCACCATTCCGCGATGTCGGCGGGGATCGTGGCGGGCAGTACCGCGCCGTGGGTGCGCAGCGCGTCCAGCGTGCCTTCGGTCCATGTCTCGGCGCCGGGGCGGAAGTCCCAGCGCATGGCGGGTACGGCGGCGGTCGCATCGGCCTCGGGGGCCGTGTTGACGCAGGCCGAGAGGCTGGCGAAGGCAAGAAGAAGCGTGATGAAGCGCATGTTGTGAAATCCAGGCACCGGCCCTCGATGGGCGGCCGGCACGTGTTCCTAGACCAATGGCCGCCCGCAAAGAAAGTCCGGTGGTTGCAGGTCGGCAACGGATCGCTCAGTTGCGCTTAGGCCGCGGCGGCGATACGAACCCAGCGGCACCAGACCGGAGGGATGCGCCATGCTCGACCTGACATACGAAGCCCCGCAGCCCAAGGTGATCCAGGGCGCGAAGGACGACTGGGAGCTTGTCATCGGCCTCGAGGTCCACGCTCAGGTCGCCTCGGCCGCCAAGCTGTTTTCCGGCGCCTCGACGCAATTCGGGGCCGAGCCGAACAGCAACGTCGCCTTCGTGGACGCCGGGATGCCCGGGATGCTGCCGGTCATCAACCAGGGGTGCGTGGCGCTGGCGGTCAAGACGGGGCTGGGCCTGAAGGCGGCGATCAACCTGTCGAGCGCGTTCGACCGCAAGAACTACTTCTATCCCGATCTGCCGCAGGGCTACCAGATCAGCCAGCTGTATCACCCCATCGTGGGCGAGGGCGAAGTGCTGGTGGACATGGCCCCCGGCATCGCCCGGCTGGTGCGGATCGAGCGCATCCACCTGGAACAGGACGCCGGCAAGTCGATCCACGACATGGATCCGAACAACTCGTTCGTGGACCTCAACCGCACCGGCGTCGCGCTGATGGAGATCGTCAGCCGCCCCGACATCCGCGGCCCCGAAGAGGCCGCCGCCTATATCCTCAAGCTGCGCCAGATCATGCGCTACCTTGGCACCTGCAACGGCGACATGCAGAACGGCAACCTGCGCGCGGACGTGAACGTGTCGGTCTGCCGCCCCGGTGACTACGAGAAGTACCAGGCGACTGGCGATTTCGGCCACTTGGGGACCCGGTGCGAGATCAAGAACATGAACTCGACCCGCTTCATCCAGCAGGCCATCGAGGTCGAGGCGCGCCGCCAGATCGCCATCATCGAGGATGGCGGCAAGGTCGTGCAGGAAACCCGCCTCTTCGACGTCGAGAAGGGCGAGACGCGGTCCATGCGCTCGAAGGAAGAGGCGCATGATTACCGCTATTTCCCCGACCCCGACCTTCTGCCGCTCGAGATCGAGCAGGAATGGGTGAATGAGATCGCGGCCACCCTGCCTGAGTTGCCGGACGAGAAGAAAGCGCGCTTCGTCACCGAGTACGGCATGACCGAATACGACGCGGGGGTGCTGACGGCCGAATACGAGAACGCCGCCTTCTTCGAAGAGGTCGCGAAGACCTCGGGCGACGGTAAGGCGTCGGCGAACTGGGTCATCAACGAGCTGTTCGGTCGCCTCAAGAAGGACGACCGCGACATCGGCGACAGCCCGATGAGCGCGCAGCAGCTCGGCTCGATCGTGGCGCTGATCAAGCGCGGCGACATCTCGGGCAAGATCGCCAAGGACCTGTTCGAGATCGTCTATTCCGAGGGCGGCGACCCCGTCGCGATCGTCGAAGAGCGCGGCATGAAGCAGGTCACCGATACCGGCGCCATCGAGACGGCAGTGGACGAAGTCATCGCCGCCAACCCCGCGCAGGTCGAGAAGGCGCAGGCCAACCCCAAGCTTGCCGGGTGGTTCGTCGGCCAGGTGATGAAGGCGACCGGCGGAAAGGCCAATCCGCAAGCGGTGAATGAGATCGTCACGCAGAAGCTGGGGCTCTGAAACGACGAAGGCGCGGCCTGAGCGGGCCGCGCCTTTCGCGAGGCCACGCGCCTCGCCGATCCGGCGCCGGCCCGCGGGCCAACCTGCTTCGGGGCGCCTTATTCCACGCCGGTCTCGGTTTCAAAGCCTTCTGTCGGCGAAGCAATTTGGTCGCCCAGCGTGGTGTCCGGCGCAACGCCGACGCCCACGGGATCGGTATTGGCGGTGTTACAGGCCGCGAGAGTGCCGAGCGTCGCGAGAACTACGAAAAAGCGCATGGGTGCTCCTTTCTTTCGGTTGAGTTAGGACGGCAACGGTGCGCGGGACCAAGGGTTCCACCGAAATGTCGCACGGACCGGATCCACGCACGGCGAACCTTCGAATAGCGGCACCCCCGGGCTTGCGCCCGCCTCGGGCCTTGCCCTAGACCCCGTTCGGTAGCGAACCGAGGGTGCCATGTCCTACTTCGAATACCGCGTCGTGCCGGCGCCGAAATCCGTTCCCCGCGTCAAGGGCGTGAAGACGGCGGAAGGCCGGTTCGCTCTGTCGATGGCCGAGTTGCTGAACAGCGAAGGCCGCGACGGGTGGGAATTCCAGAGCACCGAAACGATCGAGACCGAGCTGAAGGCCGGCTTCTTTTCGAAAAAGAAGGTCGAGAGGCTCAGCGTCCTGGTCTTTCGGCGCTGGGTCGAAGTCGAGGAGCTTGCGGAACGCGTGCCTCAACGGTCAGAACCGGAGGCTCCGCCGTCCGATCCCGCCCCGACCGTGACCGACCTCGCCCGCCCGACCCTGTCGGCCCGCCGTGACGAGGCCCCCCAAGGCAGCGCACCGTCGCTTGCGCCGCCCCGGCGGGACTGACCCGTCAGCCGTCGGCGTCGATGGCCAGCGCGTGGATGCGGCCCACGAGGTCCGAGCCCAGCGCCTCGTGGATTGCCCGGTGGCGCGCCACCCGCGACAGGTCGGCCAGTTCGGCGGCCCGGATACGGACTGCGAAATGGCTCTCTCCGCCCTCGGGCGCGCCGGCATGGCCGGCATGGAGCGCGGACTGGTCCTCGACCTCGAGGTCCCGCGGGGCGAACCGCTCTTCCAGCCGTGATTTGATCTCGTCGGCAACTGCCATTAGACAACCTTTCCTCTTCCCCTCTGGGGTCAAATCTCTAAACTCTCGTCTCCGGACAGGACAAGGAGCCATCCATGTCGAAAAGCGATCCCTTCGGATTCGATATGCGCGTCTCGGCCGCCAAGAAGAAGGCCCCGCGCGGCAAGCGGGGCATGTCCGGTGCTTTCGAGACCTCGACCCGCGTGTGCGAACATCCCGGCTGCGAGGAGAAGGGGGTCTATCGTGCGCCCCGCTCGCCCGATCATCTCGACGAGTACTTGTGGTTCTGCAAGGACCACGTACGCGAATACAATCTGAAGTGGAACTTCTTCAACGGCACCACCGAAGAGGAATTCTCGGACCAGGTTGCCCAGGACAAGGTCTGGGGTCGCGGCACGAAGCCCTGGCGCTCGGACGAGCACAAGGCCTGGGCGCGGCTTGGCGTGGACGACCCGCACCAGGTTCTGGGCAAGAACGCCACGCAGAATCCGGGCAAGTCCGGGACCGGCGGCTCGACCAAGCGCCTGCCCCCGACCGAACGTCGCGCGGTCGAGATCCTCGAAGCCAAGGACCATTGGACGAAGGCCGAGATCCGCAAGGCCTACAAGGGCCTCATCAAGGTGCTGCACCCCGACATGAACGGCGGCGATCGCAGCCAGGAAGAGCAGCTGGCCGAGGTTGTCTGGGCGTGGGACCAGCTCAAGGACAGCCGCAACTTCACCTGAGGGCGGGACAGCAAGGCACATGCAAAATGGCGCGCCCGGGGATCGGACGCGCCATTTTCATGCTTGGCTCAGGAAACCGGCAAGATCAGCCGGTTACCACCTCACCCTCGCCCGCCGGACGGAACCGCATCGCGATGCCGTTCATGCAATAGCGCTGGCCCGTGGGCTGCGGCCCGTCATCAAAGACGTGGCCCATATGGCTTTCGCAGCGGGCGCAATGCACCTCGGTCCGGGTGGTGAAGAACCCGCGATCGGGCTTCGTTCCCACGGCCCCGTCAAGCGGCGCCCAGAACGACGGCCAGCCGGTGCCGGAGTCGAACTTCGTATCCGACGAATAAAGCGCTTGGTCGCAGCCTTTGCAGTGGAAGGTCCCGCTCGCTTTGATGTCGTTCAGCGGCGACGAGAAGGCGCGCTCGGTGCCCATCTCGCGCATGACGTCGTATTCCTGGTCGGTCAGGCGCTTGCGCCATTCGGCTTCGGATAAGCTGAACGTGTCGCCGGTGGTTGCAGCGCGCGCGATCGGCGCAAGCGCGGCGAAAGCGGCGGTGGTCGTCAGGAACATGCGGCGGTTCATGGATCCCTCCCCGGGGGCTGGCCTTGTACGGAACGGATATGGCATCGGGGCCGGCATGTTTCAGGCGCGTTGGCGGGGATGTGAACGCAGGTGCCGAAGACGGGCGCGCGGTCAATTAGCGCTTGGCCTTGCAGGCACAGGGCATATGTTGCACCACGCTCAGCGCCAGACACGACGCCCGGACTGGGCCGGGAGACAAGGAGCCGCACATGGCCGACGGAAGCCTCGACATCAGCGCCACCCCGACGACCGAGATCTCGGTGCGCGAGACCTTCGGCATCGACACGGACATGGTCGTCCACGGCTTTGCCGAGCCCACCGACCGGGTGCCCGAACGGGACGAGACCTACCAGTTCGACGCCGACACCACGCTCGCCATCCTCGCCGGGTTCGAACACAACCGCCGCGTCATGATCCAGGGCTACCACGGCACCGGCAAGTCGACGCATATCGAACAGGTCGCGAGCCGCCTGAACTGGCCCTGCGTGCGGGTGAACCTCGACAGCCACATCAGCCGGATCGACCTGATCGGCAAGGACGCGATCAAGCTCAAGGGCGGTGTGCAGGTCACCGAGTTCCAGGAGGGCATCCTGCCCTGGGCGCTGCGGCACCCGACCGCCATCGTCTTCGACGAGTACGACGCGGGCCGCGCGGACGTGATGTTCGTGATCCAGCGCGTGCTGGAGGTCGACGGCAAGCTGACGCTTCTGGACCAGAACGAGGTGATCCACCCCCACCCGTTCTTCCGCATCTTTGCGACGTCGAACACGGTGGGCCTTGGCGACACGACCGGCCTCTACCACGGCACCCAGCAGATCAACCAGGGCCAGATGGACCGCTGGAGCCTTGTGGCGACGCTGAACTACCTGCCCCACGACGCCGAGAAGGCGATCGTTCAGTCGAAGCTGCCCGACTTCGACGAGAAGATCATCGGCCAGATGGTCACCGTCGCCTCGCTGACCCGCACCGCCTTCATGAACGGGGAGCTGTCGACGGTCATGAGCCCGCGGACGGTGATCGCCTGGGCCCAAAATGCCCGGATCTTCGGCAATATCGGCTATGCCTTCCGCCTGTCCTTCCTGAACAAGTGCGACGAGCTCGAGCGCGAAACGGTGGCCGAGTTCTACCAGCGCTGCTTTGACGAGGAACTGCCGGAAAGCGCGGCAAGCGTCTCGCTCGGCTGACCGTCCGCAGGCTTCACCGCCTGGCAAGGACCACGCCTGCATATCCCGACGGCGCGCAGCAGGAAGATCAGCGAGACCAGAGGGCCCGTCCGGCCTGGCAATCGGACAGGCCCGTCCACGGCTCTCACCGGTGAGACCATTGGCCGGGGGTGACGCCCCGTCCGGCCCTCGCGACTGGCGGCGTCGCCTCTCCCGCGCTCCGATCGCACCACCAGACATAGAAGAACCCGGGCCGACCGAAATCGGCACCGGGCGTTCGGCGTGGCCGGGCGGTGGCCCGGTGACGGCCGTCCTTACTGGCTGCGGCGCATCAGCTCTTCGACGAAGGCCTCTGGGCTGACGCCGGGCGGCAGCACGATGACCGAACCGCCGGACTGATCCGACGACCGGCTACCCTGGTTCGCGCTGCCCCGGTCCGAACGGTTCTGACCCTGCTGAGCCGACCCCCGGTCGCCGCGCTGCTGGGGACGCTCTTCGCCGCGCAGGCGGTCACGCTCCTGGCGCTGCATGTTTTGCATCCGCTGCATGACCTGCTGGCGACCGTCCGAGATCCCGCTCAGGTAGCCTTGACGATAGCCGCGCTCGTAGATCTGCTGCGCGAAACCGTCGAGGTCCAACATCATGGTCCGATCCATGGACCCCTGGGACTGATCCTGGCCCGACTGGCCGCTCTGCTGACCGTCGGTCGAGGTGCTGCCGGAGGACTGGGCGCTGCCATCCGTGCCCGCGTTCGATCCGCCACCTTGCACCAGATAGGTGCCGTCCGTCGCCGGCGCATCGCCAGCATCCATCAGCCCTTCGAGCGAACTGCCGCCGTCGCCTGCCTGAAGGTCGATCTCGCCTTCGGGCGGCTCGATGTCGCCGGGCGTGTTGCCTTCGGGGCTGGCCGGCGTGTCGAGGGGCTCCATCTGGTAGGATCCGTCGGTGGCGGGCGCATCGTCGGTCATCAACTCCATCAGGGTGGCGGCATCACCGCCCGACTGGTTCATTTGCGTTTCCGTCGACGATTCCGAGCCACCGCCCTCGGTCGAGCTTTGGGCAAAGACGGGGGGGCCGGACAGCGACAACAGCACGGCCGTGGCGGTCGTGCTGAGGACTTTGGTAGTAATAGGCATCTCTCTCCTCCAGGAATTCGGAACAAGAAAGACGCGGCCACGTCGCCCTCCCAACCGCTGCCTGCGGAATTTGTTTCCTCCTTTCTGCTGCCGCGGCTGCCGGGCACCTCTGGCATTGTGCCCGCCGCGCGACCCATTAGATTGGCAGGCATGAGCACCCGCGACGACAACCCCGCCGATCCGTTCAAGAAGGCCTTGGCCGAGGCCACGCGCACCATCGCCAACGATGCCGACATGGGCGTGAGCTACACGGTCGATCCCTCGGGCATCTCGAGCGATGGGTTGCGCCTGCCGCAGATTTCGCGCCGGATGACCCGCGACGAGGTGATGCTGGCCCGCGGGACCGCCGACAGCTTTGCCCTGCGCCGCCGCTTCCATAACCCCTCGACCCACACGCGCTACGCACCGCAGGGCAACCTCGCGCGCGAGATCTTTGAGTCGATGGAGCATGCCCGCTGCGAGGCGATGGGTGCCCGCGCGATGCCCGGCACCGCCAAGAACATCGACACCAAGATCGGGGCCGAGGCCGCGCGCAAGGGCTACAAGTCCATCGCCGCCAAGGAAGAGGCCCCGCTTTCGGTCGCCGCCGGTTACCTGATCCGTCAGATGGCGACGGGGCGCGAGCTGCCCGAAGGGGCCGAGCATGTTGCCAACCTCTGGCGTCAGCACTTCGAGGAACAGGCGGGAACAACGCTGGAGGAGCTGCAAGACGCCCTGTCCGACCAGACGCGGTTTTCGCGGATGGCGCGGCAGGTGATCGACGACCTGGGCTATGGCGATCAGCTGGGCGATGATCCCGACAGCGACGACCAAACCGACGAAGGCGAGGACGCCGAGGCCGAACCCGACGAGGAGGACCAGCCGGACGAGACCGGCGGCGACCAGGACGAGGGCGACGAGCAGGAAGCCGCTCCCGACCAGAGCCAGGAGACCCAGCAGGACGAAAGCCAGGCGCGGGTCTCGGCCGACGATCTGGCCGACGCGTCCGAGGGCGAGGAATCGGACATGCCCGAGGGCGACGAGGCGCAGGACCCGCCGCCTCCGCCGCCCGTCTCCGAGGCGGACATCAACTACCGCGTCTTCACGCAAGCCTATGACGAGATCATCCGGGCCGAAGACCTGGCCGAACCGGCCGAACTGGAGCGCCTGCGCGCTTACCTCGACAAGCAGCTCGAACCGCTGAAGGGCGCTGTCTCGCGGCTGGCCAACAAGCTGCAACGCCGTCTTCAGGCCAAGCAGAACCGCAGTTGGGAGTTCGACCGCGAGGAGGGCATCCTCGACGCCGGCAGGCTCGCGCGCGTCGTGGCGTCGCCCACCACCCCGCTGAGCTATAAAGTCGAGAAGGATACCGAATTCCGAGATACGGTCGTGACGATCCTGCTGGACAACTCCGGGTCGATGCGCGGCCGCCCGATTTCGATCGCGGCGATCTGCGCGGACGTGCTGTCCCAGACGCTGGAGCGCTGCGACGTCAAGACCGAGATCCTGGGCTTCACCACCCGGGCCTGGAAAGGCGGCCAGTCGCGCGAAGCCTGGCTGGCCGAGGGGCGCCCGCCCCAGCCCGGCCGCCTGAACGACCTGCGCCACATCGTCTACAAATCCGCCGACGCGCCGTGGCGGCGCGCGCGGGCGAACCTCGGCCTGATGATGAAAGAAGGCCTGCTGAAAGAGAATATCGATGGCGAGGCACTGGAATGGGCGTTCAAGCGGCTCGCCGGGCGGCCCGAGCAGCGCAAGATCCTCATGGTGATCTCTGACGGGGCGCCGGTGGACGATTCGACCCTTTCGGTCAACCCGGCGAACTACCTCGAAAAGCACCTGCGCGACGTAATCGCGATGGTCGAACGCAAGAAATCGGTCGAGCTTTGCGCCATCGGTATCGGCCATGACGTGACGCGCTACTACGACCGCGCGGTCACGATCACCGACGCCGAGCAGCTTGCGGGTGCGATCACCGACCAGCTTGCCGCGCTGTTCGAGGTCGACAAGCGCAAGCGCGACCGCTGGATGGGCCGCCGCCGGGTCGCCTGAAGACACACGCAATAAAGAGGGAACGCGATGTTCCAGACCTTCGAGACCGCGGGCGAGCGTGACAAGGGCCCCGAGCGGCTGGCGGCGGTCCGCGCCGCGATGGAAAAAGTGGAGATTGACGCGCTTCTGGTGCCACGCGCCGACGCGCACCAGGGCGAATACGTGGCCGACCGGGATGCGCGTCTGCGCTGGTTGACCGGATTCACCGGCTCGGCCGGGTTCTGCGTCGTGACCCGCGACGAGGCCGGCATCTTCGTGGACGGGCGCTACGCGGTGCAGGTCAAGGACCAGGTGTCCGCCTGCTTCACCCCCGTACCCTTCCCGAAGGTCAAGGCGGGCGACTGGCTTGCGGACCGGCTGGGCCAGGGGGCGCGCGTCGGCTTCGACCCGTGGCTTCACACCCGGGCCGAGATCGACGCCCTGCGCGAGCGCCTGGGCCCGGGCATCGGGGTCCTCCCGGTCGGGCCGAACCCCGTCAATGCCGTCTGGACCGACCAGCCCGCCCCACCGCAAGGGCCGGTCCGCCTGTTCCCAGACGAAATCGCCGGCAAGAGTCGGAGCCAGAAGATCGAGGAGATCTGCACCACGCTCGAGGCCGCAGGCCAGCATTTCTGCGTCCTGTCCCTGCCCGACTCGATCGCGTGGCTGCTGAACATCCGCGGCAGCGATATCCCCCGCACCCCCGTCCCCCACGCCTTCGCGCTGATCGAGGCCGCGGCCCGCGACGTGCGCCTCTTCATCGACGCGGCAAAGCTCGACGGGGTAGACCTCGGCCTGCCCGTCTTCGCGCCCGAATCCATCGTGCAGGCGCTGTCGCAAGTGTCGGGACCGGTGCGGGTGGACCGCGACACGGCGCCCTACATCTTCGGCCACGCGCTCGAGGAAGGCAGGGTCGAGATCGCGTGGGCCGCCGACCCGGTGCTCTTGCCCAAGGCCCGCAAGACCGAGCCCGAGATCGCCGCCACCCGCGCGGCCCACCTGCGCGACGGGGCCGCGATGTGCACCTTCCTGCACTGGCTGTCCGGGGCCGAGGCCCGCGTCCTACAGGGCGAGCGCGTGACCGAGATCGACGTGGTCCGCGCCCTCGAAGAGTTCCGCACGGCGACGGGCACGCTGCAGGACATCTCGTTCGAGACGATCGCCGGCAGCGGCCCCCACGGCGCCATCGTGCACTACCGGGTGACCCAAGACACCGACCGTGCCCTTGTCCCCGGCCAGCCGTTGCTGGTCGATTCGGGTGCGCAGTACGAGGACGGCACCACCGACATCACGCGCACCGTCGCCATCGGTGAGCCGACCGAGGACCAGATCACTGCCTTCACGCGGGTGCTGAAGGGCCTGATCGCCGTCAGCCGTGCCCGCTGGCCCGAGGGGCTGGCAGGGCGCGACCTCGACGCGCTCGCGCGCGCGCCGCTCTGGCTGCACGGGCAGGACTACGACCACGGGACCGGCCACGGCGTCGGCGTCAACCTGTCGGTCCACGAAGGCCCGCAGAGGCTTTCGCGCACATCGATGGTGCCGCTCGAGCCGGGGATGATCCTGTCGAACGAGCCGGGCTACTACCGCGAGGGCGCGTTTGGCATCCGGCTCGAGAACCTCATCGTGGTCGAACCCGCTCCCACCCTGCCCGGGCAGGACGACCGCAGGATGCTCTCCTTCGAGACGCTGACCTGGGTGCCCATCGACCGCCGCCTGATCGACACAGGCGCCCTGTCGGCCGAGGAACGCGCCTGGGTCGACACCTACCACGAGGGGGTCGCCACCCGCATGGCCGGCCGCCTGTCGCCCGAGGTGACCGAATGGCTGGGTCGCGCGACGGCGCCGCTCTGACCCGAGGAAAGTCTTGTGAGGACGGCCGCGGCTGCTAAGGTCGCCGCGCCTGAGAGAGGGACGATCATGGCTGCTGACATCACCATTCGAAACGCCGAAGGCACTTGGGTCGTGCGCGCCGGCGGCGCCGTGCTGGGCGAATCTTCGCGTGCGCTGCGCCTTGAAGAGGACGGCTACGACCCCGTCATCTACTTTCCACGCGAGGATCTGGCGATGGCCTTTCTCGACCCCACCGACACGCGGACGCACTGTCCGCACAAGGGCGAAGCGAGCTACTTCGCGATCCAGACCAAGTCGCTGATCATCCCCGACGCCGCCTGGTCCTACGAGGACCCGAAGGCCGGGGTCGCCCAGATCGCCGGCCACATCGCATTCGCGTCGGACGACGTCACCGTCGAACAGGTCTGATCCTGCGGGTCAGCTATGCTCTTCGGCGGCGGTGGCGGTGAGCGCCTTGTTGTACCGCGCAAGCGCGTCGACATGGTGCAGCGTCCCGAGGATCTGCGGCGGCTCGCCCTCGTCCCCGATGCGCACGACCGGTAGCCACATCCGGGCGGTCTGCTCGAACATCGGCATCGCCTTTTCCAGCGTCGCGTTCGGGTCAATGAAGACGCCGGCCTCCAGCGCCTCCCACACGTCGTCGGTCGGCACGGCGCGCGCATGGTCCGGCGCGCGCATGACGTTCGACACGCGGAACATGCACAGCAAGTAGGCCTGCGGCCCCTTCGACAGGTGGACCCCTCGGCGTTCCAGTTGCGTCAGAAAGAACGACCGGTCGACAAGCCGCGACGCCAGTGCCGTCGAAGTCGAGACCGCGACCATAACGGCAAGCCCGGTCTGCCAGTCCCCGGTCAACTCGAACACGATGAGCGTGGTCGAGATCGGCGCTCCCAGCACCGCGGCCGCAACAGCACCCATCCCCGCAAGGGCATAGAGGGTCGGGCTGCCCGACACCGTGGGAAAGGCGGCCGTCGCAATCAGCCCGAACGCCAGCCCGACCAGCGACCCCACCATCAGAGAGGGCGAAAAGATGCCGCCGCCCATCCGCCCGCCCATCGTAATCGCGACGGCCGCGACCTTGACGATGGCGATGACGATCGTCTCGCGCAGCAGAAGCTCTCCGGTCAGGGCAAGCGAGGTCGTCTCGTAGCCAACGCCGATAATCTGCGGAAAGAAGATCGCGATGCAGCCCAACAGCGCGCCGGCCACCGCGGGCCTGATCCACGGCGGCACGCCAAGCCGCGCCCGAAGCGCCTCGGCGCGGTCGTCCGTCCAGAAGATCGACCGCATCAGGATCACGGCGACCACGCCGCAGACGAGGCCGAGCATCAGGAAGGCTGGCAGTTCGACATAGAATTCCAGCGGCGACTGCTGGTTGAGGTCGAACTCGGTTACGCCGCCGAATTCCATGCGGTTGATGACCGTCCCGATCGCCGAGGCAATGACGATGGGCGCGAAGGCGTGGACCGCGAAGTGGCGCAGCACGACCTCGAGCGCGAAAAGCGCCCCCGCGATCGGCGCGTTGAACGAGGCCGACACTGCGGCCGCCACCGCACATCCAAGCAGGTCCCTGGCCGTGATGCCGCGCGCCTGGATCAAATCGTTGAGCCAAGTCGCGATCACCGCGGCAAGGTGGACCACCGGCCCCTCTCGTCCCGATGAACCGCCGGAGCCCAGCGTGATCAACGAAGCCAGCGCCGAGGCGAGGCCCGCTCTCCGCTCGACCCGCCCGTCGCGCAGCGCCGCGCCTTCGATGACCTCTGCCACCGACCTGACCCGACCACCGGGGGACAGCTTGAACAGGAGCAGCCCTACGACGAGGCCGCCCAGTGTCGGCCACAGGATGAACAGGTACCAGGGGAGGTTCCGTGCAGCGGACGCAAGCCGCGTCACATCCTCGACCCGGTATAGCGCGGATTGCAGAAGGTCGATCCCCAGTCGGAAGAACAGCGCCGCAAAGCCCGAAGCTGCACCGATCAAAAGCGCAAGGAACCAGAACTGCACCTGCCCGGGCCCCTGGTCGCGAAGCACCGCCCATCCCTGACGGCCGCGCGCCATGGCGGTGTCGATCAGTGTCCAGTTCTCTGCCGCCTTGTGAACGGCCATCTACGTCAACCTCGTCTTTCGCCTCCTTCTACCGCCGCCCTGCGCGGAGCGAAACCTGTTGGTACACGATCACCGTCCGTGTCACGCTGCCGCCATGATCGCGCACCCCGAGGACATGCCCGCCGCCTTCCGCGCCGCCTGGATGGCGCGGGACGCCTCGATGCTGGGTAGCCTCTTCGCTGAAGATGCAGATTTCGTGAATGTCGTGGGGCTGTGGTGGCAAAAACGCGAACAAATCGAGAAAGCGCACGCCTACGGGTTCGGACGGATCTTTACCGACAGCATTCTGCGCGTCGGACGCACGCGCTTGCGGCGCATGGGCGACGTCGCGGTGGTTCATGCGCGCTTCACGCTTCATGGCCAGCGGGATCCCGACGGAGAACCGCTGGGCGTGAGGCGGACCGTGATGACCTTCGTCATGTCACGGCAGGACGGCGGCTGGCTCTGCGTCGCCGCGCAGAACACGGACATCCACGAAGGTGCCGAGACGATGACCGCCAGCCCGGACGGCCTGACGCCACGCGACTATCGCAAAAATTAGTGACGTTCAGCTTTCGTAAACGCGGCCATGCCAATCTGTCCGCAGAGGTCAGGACAAGAGCGATCTTGCCGCCGCACGCGCCTCGTCCGTAACCGTGTCGCCCGAGATCATGCGCGCGATCTCGTCGACACGCTCCCCTTCGCCCAAGGGGACCACGTGAGAGGTCGTCAGCCCGTCCGCCACGCGCTTTTCGACCCGCCAGTGATGCGCGCCCTTTGCCGCCACCTGCGGCGAGTGTGTAACGACGAGCACCTGCGCCCCTGCGGCCAGCGCCTGGAGGCGCCGCCCAACGGCATCGGCCGTGGCCCCGCCCACGCCCCGGTCGATTTCGTCGAAGATGAGGGTCAGCCCTTCGGCCTCCCCGGTCAGGCAGACCTTCAGGGCCAGAAGAAAGCGCGACAGCTCGCCGCCGCTCGCAATGCGGCCAAGCGGTCCCGCCGGAGCGCCGGGGTTGGTGGCCACGGCGAATTCCACCGCGTCGCGTCCCTCCGGGCCCGGCGCTGCTGGCTCGACCCGCGTGGTGAAGACGGCTCGCTCCATCTTGAGCGGGGCAAGTTCGGCGGCCATGGCGGCATCGAGCCGCCCCGCCGCGTCGCGGCGCAGCGCACTCAGCCGGTCGGCGGCGTCAGAATATGCGGCATCGGCGCGCGCAAGCTCGGCGCGGAGCTCGGCGATGTCCCCCTCGCCCGCGTCGAGCGCGTCGAGCCGCGCCCGCAACTCGGCCGCGTGCGCACCCAGAGCCTCGGGGAGAACGTCGTACTTCCGTGCGAGGCCGCGGATGGCAAACAGGCGCTCTTCGATCCGCTCCAGCTCGGACGGGTCGAAATCCAGCGCATCCAGTGCCCGTGCCACCCCCTGTTCAGCTTCGGCCAGTTCGTTCAAAGCGCGAGCAAGCGCCTCGATCGGGGCGTCGAGCGCACCCTCGGCTCCATCCGCGGCGCCGTCGAGCCAGCGCCCTGCGTCGCCCAAGATTCCCTCGCCCCCTTGAGGCCCGAGCGCTTGGTGCGCCCGCATGATGTCCTCGCGCACCCGCTCGGCCGCCTGCATCCGACGCCGCTGGGTATCGAGCTCGGGCTCTTCGCCGGGCTGCGGGTCGAGGCGATCCAATTCCTCGACTGCATGGCGCAGGAAATCCTCTTCACCCCGAGCGGCCTCGAAAGCCGCTTCGGCCGCTTTCAGCTGGCGGGCAACCGCGGCGCGCGCGTTCCAGGTCTCACGCGTCGCAGCCAAGGCGCCATCCGTTCCCGCAAACGCGTCGAGCAGCACCCGGTGCCCCCGCGCGTCCAGAAGCCCACGATCGTCATGTTGGCCGTGCAGCTCGACTAGGCTTTCGGACACGCGCCGCAGGATATCGCCCGAGACGCGTCGGTCGTTGATCCAGGCGGTCTTTCGCCCGCTTCCGGTGTTGATCCGCCGCAGGATCAGCTCGTCTTCGGCGTCGATCCCGGCTTCGCGTAGCACGTCGCGCGCCGGATGGATCGACGGCAGGTCGAACTCGGCGGTCACCTCGCCCTTCTCGGCGCCCTGACGCACAAGCTCGGCCCGGCCGCGCCAGCCAAGCACGAAGCCAAGGCTGTCCAGAAGGATGGATTTGCCCGCCCCGGTTTCGCCCGTGAGCACGTTCAGCCCCGGCTGGAATTCAAGCTCCAGCCGGTCGATCAGAAGCATGTCCCGGATCGACAATCCGCGCAGCATGGTCGTGCCCTATCCCCTGTTCGGGGGCGGGTATCGCACGGGAGGGCGTGACGGGGAAGACCGCCTCAGAGCCACTCTCCGCGCACGACCTGCCGGTAGACGCTGTTGAGCCAGCTGTCGCCCTGAGGTTCAAGCGTCAGGCCCCGCCCGGTCAGCAGCGCGTAGGCGTCCTGGTACCAAGGCGTGGACTGGTAGTTGTAGCCAAGGATCGCGCCAGCCGTCTGCGCCTCGTCCGTCAGGCCAAGCGCGAGGTAGCTTTCGACCAGCCGCAGCAGCGCCTCTGGCGTGTGGGTCGTGGTCTGGAAATCCTCGACCACGACGCGGAAGCGGTTGATCGCGGCGGTGTAATGGCTGCGCTTGAGGTAGTAGCGCCCGATCTCCATCTCCTTCGCCGCGAGATGGTCGAAGGCGAGGTCGAATTTCAGCACAGCCGACTGCGCATATTCCGTGTCGGGATACTGCTCGATCACGACGCGCAGCGCCTGAAGGGCCTGGAAGGTCAGGCCCTGGTCGCGGCCGACATCGTCGATCTGGTCGTAATAGCTGAGCGCCAGTAGATACTGCGCGTAGGCCGCGTCTTCGCCGTTCGGATAGAACTGCAGGTAGCGTTGCGCGGCACCGCGGGCGGCCTCGTAGTCCTTGTCCCGGTGATAGGCGAGCGCCTGCATCACCAGCGCACGGCGGCCCCATTCTGAATAGGGATACAGTCGCTCGACCTCGCCGAAATACTCGGCGGCAACGTCGGGTTCGTCGGTTTCGAGTTCAAGCTCGGCCCGCTTATAGATGGTCTCGGCGTCCATGTTCTCGAGCGGTACGTCGCGCGAGGCCAATGAGCCCCCCGATCCGCCGCATGCGGTCAGAACCGCGCCCATGATCGCCACAGAGATCAACCGTACCGAAATGCTCGCCATGGACCGCTGCGCCCCATCCTGTTCTACAGACCCGGCCCGGTTAGCACAGTTGTGCGCGAGGCAAAACGGGATATGGCGCCTGCCGCTCATGCCGCGAAGGCGGGGGCGTCCTCGGGGCTGAGTCCGGCGCCGGGCAGCCGGGCCAGCATCGCACTGTCGGCCTCGACCATCCGGATCGCGTCGGGGCGGGCGAACAGCGCACGCAGCAACGCGTTGGTCAACGCGTGGCCTGCCCGGACACCGGTGTACCGCCCCAGGATCGGCGCGCCCGCGAGCGCAAGATCCCCGAGCGCGTCCAGCATCTTGTGCCGCACAGCCTCGTCCGCGTGGCGTAGCCCGCCGGGCGACAGAACGACTGCACCGTCCACGACCACCGCATTCTCGTAAGTGCCGCCAAGCGCGAGGCCGCGGGCATGCATCGCCTCGACATCCGAGGCGCGGCAGAACGTACGGCTGTCGCAGAGTTCATGCACGAAGGTGCCGTTGGCGAGGCTCAGGCGCTTTGCCTGTCGACCGATCGCGGCGTCCGAGAAGTCGATCTGGAAGTCAATCTCGAGCGCCTCGGCCGGTTCGAGCCGGGCATAGGCGGGGCCGTTGCGCACCTCTATCACGTCACGCACCTGGATCGCGCGCAGTCCGCCCGCCTGGTCTTCGAGACCGGCGGCGAGGATCGCTTCGACGAAAGGTGCGGACGACCCATCGAGGATCGGGACCTCGGGGCCGTCGATTTCGATGGTCAGGTTGTGGATGCCGCAGCCGGCAATGGCGGCCATGACATGCTCGATCGTCGAGACTGTCACGCCGGCGGCATTGCGGATACGGGTGCAGAGTTCGACCTGCTCGACCGCGTTCCAGATTGCCGGGATCCACGCAATGTCGGGCGCCACGTCGGTCCGTCGGAACCAGAGACCCCGGCCGCTTTCGGCAGGAACAAGGCGCAGCCGGACCGGCGCACCGGAATGCAGACCCACTCCGTCGAACGAGATCGCGGATCGAAGCGATTTCTGCATAGCTCTGCCCTTCAGCTTTTGTTGACGTTTCTCAGGCAGGCTCAGTTACGCATCAGGTGCCCGCGGCACAAATCACCTGTTGCAACGCTTTGTAACAGCCCAAGCGTCCAGCCGGCATGTCACCGCGCACGGACTCCAGGAGGAGCAGCAAGTTGCTGATCAGAAACGAAAAAGGCCGGCGCGAGGCCGGCCTTCCGTGATAGGGTTCGTGAGGGATCAGTTCGCCTGGCGGCGCAGGAAGGCCGGGATTTCGATCCGATCTTCGGCGGCCTGATCGGCCTCTTCCTCATGGCGGGGCAGCGGGGGCGTGCGGCGACGCGCGGCGGCAGCGGCCGTGGCGCGCTCGGAGCCACCGTCGTTGCCCGATGCGGCCTCTTGTCCGCCCATCCGGTTGATGAGCGAGTTGATCCCGAAGCGCGGCTTCTCGACCGGAGCGGCCTGACGGGGTTCGGGCGCACGCTGCGTCGGCGCGGCTGCGGCCGGACGCTGCGGAGCCGCGGGACGCGGAGCCTCGGGCACATGACGGGCGGCCGTTTCGAGCCGTGCCATCACTTCGGGGGTCGGGCGACCTGGCTGCGGACGAGGCTGCTGCGCTTGCGGCTGGGGCTGGACCGACTTTGCCGGAGCGGTCTCACGCTCACGACGGGCACGCTCCCAATCGCCGAAGAAATCGTCTTCTTCGTCAACGACGTCCGACGCCGCAGGGCGCGTGGTCTGGGGGCGCTGCGCAGCGGCAGCCTGCTGAGTGGTGGGCTCATCAAAGGCCAGCTCGGGCTCTTCCTGCTTGGCCGGCTGCTGGGCGGGCCGCGCGATCGGCTCGGACATGGACCGGCGGGGCATCGGCGTTTCGCCAACATCGTGAGCCGCGTCGATACCGGTCGCGACGACCGAGACGCGCATCCGGCCGTTCATGTCGGGGTCGAGGGTCGAGCCTACGATGATGTTCGCGTCGGGATCGACCTTCTCGCGGATCACGTTGGCGGCCTCGTCCAGTTCGTAGAGCGTCAGGTCCTCGCCGCCGGTGACGTTGATCAGCACGCCCTTCGCGCCGTGGAGCGACACCTCGTCGAGGAGCGGGTTCGCAATGGCCTTCTCGGCCGCCTGCGGCGCGCGATCCTCGCCCTCGGCCTCGCCGGTGCCCATCATCGCCTTGCCCATCTCGTCCATGACGGCGCGGACGTCCGCGAAGTCGAGGTTGATGAGGCCCGGACGGACCATCAAGTCGGTCACGCCCTTCACGCCCTGGTAGAGCACGTCGTCGGCCATCGAGAACGCGTCGGTGCAGGTCGTCTTTTCGTTGGCGAGACGGAAGAGGTTCTGGTTCGGGATGATGATCAGCGTGTCGACCATCTTCTGAAGGTGCTCGATCCCCTCTTCGGCCTGGCGCATGCGACGCGGGCCTTCGAACTGGAAGGGCTTGGTCACGACGCCGACAGTCAGCACGCCCAGCTCGCGCGCGGCCTGCGCAATGATCGGGGTAGCGCCGGTGCCGGTGCCGCCGCCCATGCCGGCGGTGATGAAGCACATGTGCGCGCCGGCCAGGTGGTCCACGATCTCTTCGATCGACTCTTCCGCGGCGGCGGCGCCGATATGGGCCTTGGCCCCCGCCCCGAGCCCCTCGGTCGCCTTGACGCCCATCTGGACGCGGTTCGGCGCGGCGGATTGCGCGAGCGCCTGCGCGTCGGTGTTGGCGACGACGAACTCGACGCCCTCGAGCTGCTTGGCGATCATGTTGTTGACCGCGTTGCCGCCCGCGCCGCCGACACCGAAGACGGTGATCCGCGGCTTCAGTTCGTCGTGCTGGGACGCCATGGTGAGATTCAGAGTCATCGCTTGATTCCGCCTGTCATTTGTGGGCCCGCTATTCATTGCGAGTTGTCTGCTTGGTTTCCCTGACTGTATCCGGGCACATTTCGCGCGTCATCCGAAAAAACGCATTTATGCCACGATCCGCCGAGTGATTCAGGAAAGTCACACGGCAGATGTTCGAATTCTACCAGTTTTCCTTGAACCACCGCATCGCGCGACGGAGCGATTTGGTGCCGTGTCGCTCGGGCAGGATGTCGAAATCCCAGAACTCGTCCTGCGGATGCGCAGCGAAAAGGCAAAGCCCAACGGCGCTGGCAAATGCCGCGCCGGTCGCCTTTTCGGGCAGGCCCGCGACGCGCAACGGGCGGCCGATGCGAACCTGCTGGCCCAGGATGCGGGGCGCCAGCGTATCGAGGCCGGGGATTTGGCTGCCGCCGCCGGTCAGGACGATCTGCTGCGACGGAAGCGCCTCGAACCCGGCGGCATCGAGACGGGCGCGGGCCTCTTCCAGGATCTCTTCGACGCGGGGGCGCATGATGCCGATCAGTTCGGCGCGGCTGACGGTGCGTCGGTCGATTTCGAAATCGCCGGTCTCGCCGCCCAGCTCGATCATGTCGCGGTCGTCGATCGAAGTCGCCACCACCCCGCCGTGCAGGGTCTTGAGACGCTCGGCCGTCGCCAGCGAGACCTGAAGCCCTTTCGAAATATCCGACGTCACATGGTCCCCGCCCATCGCCACGGCATCGGCATAGATCAGGTGCTTGCGCCAGAAGACCGACAGGCCGGTCACGCCGCCACCCATGTCGATGCAGGCCGCGCCCAATTCCTGCTCGTCCTCGACGAGGCTGGAAATCCCCGAGACGTAGGCCGCCGAGGCGAGCCCCGCGAGCTCCAGATCGCAGCGCTTGACCGCGTGGAGCAGGTTCTCGACCACGTGGCCGTCGACGGTCAGCATGTGCATGTCGCAGGCCAGCACGTCGCCCACCTGCCCGCGCGGATCGTTCATCCCCGAGCGGTGGTCGAGCGCGAAGTTCACCGGCTGGGCGTGCAGCACCTCGCGGCCCTGGCCGATATCGGGCATCTCGCAGGCCGACAGGACCTCGGCCACGTCATGCTCGGCCACTTGCGCACCGCGCAGTTCGATCTCGCCCGCCAGCCCGTAGCTGCGTGGCCCGCCGCCCGAGACGGTGGCGATGACGTGGTCCACCCGGACCTGCGCCATCTTCTGCGCGTTCTGGACGGCGGTGCGGATGGCACGTTCGGTCTCGTGCATCGCCTCGATCTCGCCGAAGCGGACGCCGCGAGAGCGGGTCGTCGCCGCGCCGATGATGCGGAAGGCCGATTGCCCCGCCATCGGCCCCACCCCGTCCGTAGGCGCGGGCGCGGGGTCAAACCGCAGGATCAGGCAGGCGATCTTGGACGTCCCCACGTCCAGGATGGCGACCACCCCGCGCTGCATCGCGCTTTGACGCATCGCGCGCATGGCGCGCTGAGACCTGTAGAGGTCGAACATCTTCAGTCGTCTCCCAACTCAGTCATCTTCACCTGCCGCAGCGTCTCAGCCGCCTCTTGCCGGATGCGCACCGTGGGCCGCCGGGGCACCCGCATATCCACGAGGATCACGTCGCGCGCAAAGAGGTCCTGCGCCTCGTCCACCGCCAACACCTGTTCGAGCGCCTGAACAGGGCGCAGCTCGGGCAGCCGGATCTTCTGCCCCTCGTCGAGGATCACGTCCCAGCGCCGTTCTCCGATCCGCACGAGGCCCCGCAGGCGCGGCAGGATCGGGCCGGAGGCACGAATGAGTTCGAGCGCTTCGGGCGCCGCCATGTCGGCGCCGACGCCGGACAGAAGCGGCAGGTCGCCCCGCTCGGCCCGGGTGGCGATGTCGGTCACCGGATGGCCGGCGGCGTCGATCAGCAACAACTCGTCGCCGTTGCGCCAGACGAAATTCGGCACGCGCTCGACGATGCGGATGTCGAGGACACCGCCCGGACGAACCCGCAGGCTGGCATCCTGGACCGCGTCGAGCGTGCGGACGGCATCCTGCATGGCCGCAAGGTCGAGGTCGAAAGACGAGACCGGGAAGTCGATGGGCAGCAGGTCACGAATGTCTGCGGAAAGCCGATCCGACGCGCCCTCAATCGACATGAGGCGGACCATGAATTCTTCGCGGCTTTCGATCTGGGAGCGCATGTTGTCGACCCAGGTGGTGATCTGCGCGCGCCGCGCCTCGTCGGCGAAGGTCAGCGTACCGATCACGGCGACGGCGGCCAATGGCATCCCGAAGGTAAAGCCGCGCCGGACCGCCGGGGTCAGCGCGAGGCGCTGCAGGCGGTAGGACAGCCGCGACGGTGCGGGATCGGTGCCGCGGGGCGAGCGGCGGCGTCGGCTCAACGGTCGCATGAGGCATCCTCCAGGATCCAGCGGCAGAACTGTCCGAAGCTCATTCCGGCATGGGCCGCCTGCTCGGGCGAGAGCGATGTCGGCGTCATGCCGGGCTGGGTGTTCGTCTCGAGCAGGACGAGGCCGCCTGCCCCCCTGCCCTCATCCCAGCGGAAATCGGTGCGGCTGATCCCGCGGCACCCCAGCACCCGATGGGCCGTTAGCGCATGACGCAGGCACAGGTCCTCGATCTCGGCCGGAATGTCGGCGGGAACGACATGGCGCGAGCCCCCGGCCTTGTACTTGGCGTCGTAGTCATACCACCCGTCCGACAGGATGTCGGTCACGCCCAGCGCCCGGTCGCCCATCACGGTCACGGTCAGCTCGCGACCCGGCGCATAGCGTTCGACCATCACCGTCCCAGGCATGTCGGGGGAGAGCTGCGGCGGGCCGTTCGCGGCCTCTTGCACGATGTAGACGCCGACCGAGGAACCTTCGTTGTAGGGCTTCACCACGTAGGGCGGTTCCATCACGTGGGCCGCGCGCACCTCGGCGGACGACGCCAACTGTGAGGGCACCATCGGAAGACCGGCGGCGAGGTAGACAGCCTTGGTCCGCTCCTTGTCCATCGCGGTGGCCGAGGCCAGCACGCCGGAATGGGTGTAGGGGATGCGCAGCCATTCGAGCAGGCCCTGGACGCAGCCATCCTCGCCCCGGCGACCGTGGAGCGCGTTGAAGACGGTACAGGGGGAAAGTTCGGACAGACGCGTGGCGAGATCTGGCCCAGCGTCCAGTTCGACGACCTCGAAACCTTCACCCCGCAGCGCGGCGGCGCATTCGCGCCCGCTCGACAACGACACCTCGCGCTCAGCCGAGGGGCCGCCCATCAAAACCACAACCTTGGGGTCTGTCCTGCTCGACATACCCGCGATCTCTTATGTTTGCCGACCCTTGTGAACGGGTCTTGTGCCTGCCTCGGCGCGGTGTGTTCACCGTCACCCGGCGCGCCGGGTCTTGCCCACGCGCCGTATTTCCCACTCTAACTGAATGCCCGAGTGTTGGAATACCCTTTCGCGCACAAATTCGCCCAGTGTCTCCAAATCCTCAGCGCTGGCGTCCTCTGCGTTGAGCAAAAAGTTCGGGTGTTTCTCGGACATTTGCGCTCCGCCAAGGCGATGGCCGCGCAACCCTGCATCGTCGATCACCTTCCACGCCTTCAACTCATGCGTGTCGTCGGCACGGCCCGTCGAACTGTGACCAGCCGGGTTGCGGAAGGTCGATCCCGCGCTGCGCTCTTTCGTCGGCTGGCTTTCGTCGCGCTTGGCCATCTGTTCGTCCATGCGCGCCTGCAACTCGTCGAGATCGCCCGATTCGGCCGCAAAGACCGCGCGCGTGACGACGCAGCCCTCCGGCAGATCGCTGGAGCGGTAGGCCAGATGCAGGTCGGCGGCGGGGATAGTGATGATCTTGCCGTCGCGCGTGACGGCCTCGACCTCGACCAGGTGGTCCGCAACGTAAGTGCCGTAGCAGCCCGCATTCATCCGGACCGCGCCGCCGATGGCGCCCGGGATCGTGCGCAGGAAAGTCAGGTCCAGCCCGGCCTGCGCCGCCTTGCGCGCCACATGCGCGTCCAGCGCCGCCGCCCCGGCGAGCACCCGGCCGTCGCCACATTCGATGTCGTTGAACCCACGCCCGAGGCGGATCACCACGCCTTCGATCCCGCCGTCCCGCACGATCAGGTTCGATCCCACCCCCATCGGAAAGACCGGCACCTCGGGGTCAAGCGCACCGAGGAAGGCGGCCAGATCCTCGACATCGGCGGGCTGGAACAGAACCTCTGCCGGGCCGCCGATGCGCAGCCACGTCAGTCCCGATAGGTCGTAATCCGGCGTCAGCCGGCCGCGCACTTCAGGCAGATCCATGTCCCCTCCTTCACCCTTGCACAACGATACCGGGGACAGCGAACCCGCGGGCAGCGCACTCCCGTTTCGTTGAATATCCCGTTGCAGCGGTAGCCTGTTCCACCGTTTTTCTCCAGAGGTCCGCTTTCGCCCGCCGCGCCCCCTTGGCCGTGTCCGACTTGGGCATCCATTCAAGGACCTGAAACCGGACCGGCCCCAGGGCGTTGGCTCGTGAAGACGAAAGGAAGACGATCCCGTGCAAATCTCGCGCCTCATCTGCTGCCTCGCCCTCTTGCCCGCCCCGGCTCTCGCCCAATCCGTCCCCTTCGACGCTGCCGCGCTCGACTCGGCCACGTTCGACGGCGGCGACCTTCCCGACGGGCAGAGCGCGCTGACCGTGAAGGTGCAAACGCTGCTCGACCGCGCCGGCACGTCGCCCGGCGTGATCGACGGGTGGAAGGGCGGCATGTCCACCACTGCCCTCAAGTCATTCGAGCGCCGCCACGATCTGACCGTCGACGGCGTGCTGGACCAAGAAGCATGGCAAGAGATGGGCGGACCCGACGCCGCCCCCATCGTCCAAAGCTACACCATTACCGAAGAGGACGCCTCTGGCCTCGTCGACTCGATTCCCGACGATTACTCCGAGCAGGCCAAGATGGACCGTCTCGCCTATCTCCGTGTGACCGAGAAACTGGCCGAGCGCTTCCACATGGCCGAGGAGTTCCTGATCGCCCTGAACGGCGGCGGCTCTTTCGACCCCGGTCGCACCATCACCGTTGTCGATCCCGGCGAGGACGTGCAGGCCAAGGTGGCCCGGGTCGAGGTGGACAAGCCGAACCAGAGAGTTTCGGGCCTGGATGAAGAAGGCAACATCGTCGTCGACTATCCGGTAACCGTGGGGTCCGGGCAGCTCCCGTCGCCCTCGGGCATTCACGAGGTCGAGGCCATCGCGATCGAGCCCACCTACACCTACCGCCCCGACGAGAACTTCCAGCAAGGCGACAATGACGAGCGGCTGATCCTGCCGCCGGGGCCCAACAACCCCGTGGGCCGCGTCTGGATCGACTTGTCGAAGGATACCTACGGGCTTCATGGCTGGCCCCACCCCGCCGAGCTTTTCACGGCCGCCAGCCACGGCTGCGTGCGCATGACCAACTGGGATGCGACCGAACTGGCCCACCTTGTCTCGCAAGGCGTGACCGTGGAGTTCCTGGAATGACCCGCCTGGTCCACGCGGTCTGCCTGGCGATGCTGGCCGCCCCGGCCTTCGCGCAAGAGACACCGATCGCCGAGGCCGCGCCCGCGGCCAGCGCCGCGCCCGAAGCGCGGCCCGACCCCGAGGATCGCGCACCAGAAGTCGCCCCCGATGCGCCCGGCGAAGCCCCCGAACCCGAGACTGCGGAGGCGCAGGACGGTGCGCCGCATTGGCAGTCGCTGCGTGAGACGCCGGACGCCTATTCCACCTGCCTTGCCGCCCTGCGCGACTATGGCACGGTCTTCGAGGAGCGCGAGCCCATGACCGGGCAGAACCCCGACTGCGGCATCGCCAACCCCGTCGAGGTGACCGAGATCCTCCCGGGCGTCGCCCTGCGCCCCGAGGCCGTGATGCGGTGCGAGACCGCCCGCGCGCTTGCCTCGTGGGTCGAAGGCACGGTCGTGCCCGCTGCCGAGCGGGTCGGCATCCTGTCACCGATTGCCGCGATCAACCACGGCTCGACCTATGTCTGCCGCAACCGCGGCGGGGTCGCCTCGGGCAAGGTCAGCGAGCACGCCTATGGCAACGCGGTCGACGTCATGGGCTTCCGGTTCGAGGACGACAGCTCGCTCGCGATCGAGCCGCGTGCCGACGCCGGCACGATCGAGGAAGCGTTCCAGCGGGCCTCTCGCGGCGGCGCCTGCCTCGACTTCACGACGGTGCTGGGGCCGGGCACGAACGCGGCTCATGCCAACCACCTTCACCTCGACATCAAGCAGCGCAACGGCGGCTACCGCATCTGCCAGTGACGGAAGCTTTCCCGCTCAGCCCATGCGGTCCGACGTGTAGGAGCCGGGCGACGGCGGAAAAACCACGGTCTTGTTGCCATTGAGAAAAACGCGGTGGTTGGCGTGGGCGTGGATCGCGCGCGCCAGCACCTGCGCCTCCACGTCGCGACCGAGCGAGACGTAATCGTCGTTCGACTGGGCGTGGGTGACGCGCACGGTGTCCTGTTCGATGATCGGACCTTCGTCGAGGTCGCTCGTTACGTAGTGCGAGGTGGCGCCGATCAGCTTCACACCACGCTCAAAGGCTTGCCTGTATGGATTGGCGCCCTTGAACGAGGGCAGGAACGAGTGGTGAATGTTGATGATCCGGCCGGAATACTCGCGGCACATCCGTTCGGACAGAACCTGCATGTAGCGCGCCAGCACGATCAGCTCAGCGCCCGCTTCCTCGAACACCTCCATCTGCTTGGCCTCGGCCTCGGGCTTGTTCTCCTTCGTCACCCGGATGTGGTGGAAGGGAATGTCGTGGTTCACCACCAGCTTCTGGTAGTCGAGGTGGTTCGACACCACGCCCACGATGTCGATCGGCAATGCGCCGATCCGCCAGCGATAGAGGAGGTCGTTCAGGCAGTGCCCGAAGCGCGACACCATGACCACCGCGCGCATCTTGCGGGCTTCGTCGTGAAAGGCGTAGCCCATGTCGAACCGCTGGGCGACGGGGGCGAAGGCCTCGGAAAGATGCTCGACCGAGGCGCCGGTCTCGGGCTTGAAGCTGAGGCGCATGAAGAAGTTGCCGGTCTTCAGGTCGTCGAACTGCGCCGAGTCCGAGATGTTGCAGCCCTGCTCGGCCAGGAAGGTGGCGATGGCGGCCACGACGCCGCGGGCCGTCGGGCAGGTGACGCGAAGTGCGATGGAAGACATGGGACCCTCGTTCTGTTCTGCCGCCCCGTGTGCCCCGAAACGCGACCCGCGGCGAGACCGGATGCGACCTAACGGCCGCGCCCGCCGACGCCCGCGACGCGGCGGAACAGACGCTTCAGCGGCCAGCGCAGGATCGACGCCGCCGCCAGCGCAAAGGCCGCCCCCAGAGCGGCCCTTCTGTCACGGAGACTCAAGCGTCCAGTGGCGGCGCGGTGAGGATCAGTGCCACCGCCCGGCGGCGGTGTCCGTTGCGCGAGGGGATCATCCCCGCGATGTTGGCCGCGACGAGCCAGAGGCAGGCCGCGACCAGAGCGCTCATTTCATCCGGTCGGGCAGGTTGTTGGCCCAGGTGCTGATCGTGCCGGCGCCGAGGCAGACAACCATGTCGCCCGGCCGCGCCTGTTCGCGCACCAGCCGCTCCAGGTCATCTTCGGACAAGAGCGCGCGGGCGTCGCGGTGGCCGTGGCGGATCAGGCCGGCCACCAGATCGTCGCGCGTGGCGCCCTCGATCGAGTCCTCGCCAGCGGAATAGACCTCGGCGATGGCGACCACGTCGGCCTCGCTGAAGCAGCCGCAGAAATCGTCGAACAACGAGTGCAGGCGCGAATAGCGGTGCGGCTGGTGGACGGCGATGACCCGCCCGGTCGAGGCATGGCGGGCGGCTTTCAGCACGGCCGCGATCTCGACCGGGTGGTGGCCGTAATCGTCGATGATCGTCACGCCGTCGACCTCGCCGACGCGGGTGAAGCGCCGCTTGACGCCGCCGAAATTGGCGAGCGCGGTCCGGATCTCGTCATGGCTCAGGCCAAGGTGGCGGGCGACAGCAACGGCTGCCAGCGCGTTCGACACGTTGTGATCGCCCGGCATCGGCAGCGAGCAGCCCTCGATCCGCGCGTCCTCGTCCCGGAACACGATGTCGAAATGGGCGATGCCCTTGTCGTAGCTGAGGTTCGTCGCGCGCACGTCGGCCTGCGCGTTGAAGCCGAAGGTGACGACGCGGCGGTCGGTGATGCGCCCGACGAGGGTCTGCACTTCGGCATGGTCGGTGCAGCAGACGGCGATCCCGTAGAACGGGATGTTCGACACGAAGTCGTAGAAGCCCTGGCGCAGCTTCTCGAAATCGCCCCAGTGGTCCATGTGCTCGGGATCGATATTCGTCACGATGGCGATGGTCGCGGGCAGGCGGTTGAACGAGCCGTCGCTCTCGTCCGCCTCGACCACCATCCACTCGCCCTGCCCCATCCGGGCGTTCGAGCCGTAGGCCTGGATGATCCCGCCATTGATAACCGTGGGGTCCACGCCGCCGCCGTCTAGCAGGGCTGCGACCATCGTGGTGGTCGTGGTCTTGCCGTGGGTACCGCCGACGGCGACGTTCGACTTCAGACGCATCAGCTCGGCCAGCATCTCGGCGCGGCGGACGATCGGCAGGCGGTTCGCGCGGGCTGCATCAAGCTCGGGGTTGCCGGGCTTGATCGCGGACGAGATCACGACGACCTCGGCTTTCCCGAGGTTCTCGGCCGCCTGACCGACGAATACCTCGGCGCCCAGCTCGACCAGCCGGTCGGTGATCGGAGACGCCTTCAGGTCCGAACCCTGAACCTTGTATCCATGCTCGAGCAGCACTTCCGCGATGCCGGACATGCCGATGCCGCCGATCCCGACGAAATGGATCGGACCCATCTGCGTGGGCAATTTCGTGGGGCGGGCGGCCATAAGCTGCAGCTCCTCGGATGTGTGATCTTTCACTCGGTCTCTCCGTTCACTCGTGAATTGTCCAGTCTGGCCATCTGTTCGACCAGGTCAGCAAGGTCGCGCGCCGCGGCGGGCCGGCCAAGCGCCGCCGCAGCCGCCGCCATTCGAGTTGCCGCCTCGGGTTGTCCCAGGATCGCGGCCACCGTCTCAGCCAGGTTGTCAGGGGTCAGCTTTGTCTCGGGGATTACGGCCGCTGCTTCGGCTTCGGCCAGGGCGCGGGCGTTCGCGGTCTGGTGATCGGCGGTGGCGTGCGGGAACGGAACCAGGATCGATGGACGCCCGATCGCGGTCAGGTCAGCGATCGAGGACGCCCCTGCCCGGCTGATGACCAACTGCGCCTCGGCCATGCGGGCGGGCACGTCGTCGAAGAAGGGGCGAACCTCGGCATCGAGGCCGTTCTCGGCATAGAAGGTCGACACCCGCGCCTCGTCCTCGCCCCGCGCCTGGTGCGAGATGCGCAGGTTGCGGCGCATGTCATCGGGCAAAGCGGCGAGCGCAGGGGGCACGTTGTCCGACAGCGCCCGCGCGCCTTGACTGCCCCCGATCACGAGGATCGACATCGGGTAATCTCCGGGCGGTATGTAACTCGCCCCTGCCCGTGCCTGCACGGCGGCCCGAACCGGATTGCCCAGGTGCAGCCCCTCGACCCCGTCGGGCAGTTCGGTCGGCCAGACGCCGCAGGCGACATGTGTGACGCGGGGCGCGAATAGCTTGTTGACCCGGCCGAGGACGCCGTTCTGTTCATGGATCATGCGCGGCAGCTTCAGGATCGTCGCCGCCGACAGCGCCGGAATCGAGGGGTAGCCGCCAAAGCCCACCACCGCCGCCGGACGATCGCGCCGCATCGCTCGGACCGCCTGCAGCACGCCGCCGCCGATGCGGAACGGCACGCCGACCCTGGCCAATGCCCCGCCGCGGGCGAAGGTGGCGCTGGCGACCTGCGCCACGGGCACCTCGTCCGGGAAACCGCCGGCATAGCGCGCGCCGCGTGCGTCGGTCGACAGCGTCACCCGCCAGCCGCGCGACAGAAGCGTCTCGGCCAGGGCCTGGGCTGGGAACATGTGCCCCCCGGTCCCGCCGGCGGCGATCAGGCAAAGCGGCGCTGTGGTCATCGGTCAGCCTCCGAAGCGTGTGTGACGCGGCACCCGGTGCCCGGTTCCGCGCAGGATCGCCACCCGTTCGTTGCGGACGTGGCGGATCAGCGCCGACCCCGCAGGATGTCGCGAATCTCGCCCTGCGGCCGGGTGCGCGTGAAGGCCAGCAGCATCCCCACCGAAATCCCCATCGCGATGATGGACGAGCCCCCGTAGCTGACGAAGGGCAGCGTCATTCCCTTGGCGGGCAGCAGGCGCACCGCGACGCCCATGTTGATCATCGCCTGAACGCCGAACGTGCAGGCCAGGCCGGTGCCGGCGAGGCGCAGGAACGGGTCGCGCTCGCGCATCAGCCGCACCAGCGACCGCGCCACGATGATCGCGTAGAGCGTAATGATGAAGAGGACGAGGATCAGCCCGTACTCTTCGGCCGCAACCGCGATAATGAAGTCGGTATGCGCGTCGGGAAGCCAGTTCTTCACCTGCCCCTCGCCGACGCCGACACCCAAAAGCCCCCCCTCCTGGATCGCGTTCGCGGCATAGCCAAGCTGGGTGCGGGGGTCGAGATCTGGTGACAGGAAGCCGTCGATCCGGCGGGCGAAGTGTTCGGAATTGGCGTAAGCAAAGCTGCCCCCTGCCAGGACCGCGCCGCCCAGGATCAGCAGGAGCAAAAGCGGCGCGCCGGCCACGAAATACATCACGCCCCACGAGAACAGGACAAGGCAGGCTTGTCCGAAGTCGGGTTGCAGCGCCAGGAAGACGACGATGGTCATGCACAGGACGAAGCTCATCATCTTGCCCGGCGGGCCGTTGATCTCCTGGCTGGCGGCTATCATCCACGCTGCCACGACGACGAAGCCGGGCTTGAGGAATTCGGATGGCTGCAGCGAGGCGAAGCCCAGCGAGTACCACCGGACCGCGCCCTTGCCGAAATCGGTGCCGAAGAACGGCAGGCCCATCAGCGCGACGAACGAGATCAGGAAGCCGATCACCGCAAGGCGCCGCACCAGCTTGGGCGACATCATCGTGGTGATCAGCAGCGCAAGGAAGGCGACGCCGCCAAAGAACCCCTGCCGGATCACGTAATAGAACGGTTCGAACCCGTTGCGCGCGGCCAGCGGCGGAGATGCCGCGAGGCCCAGCAGGATGCCGGTACCGAACAACAGGATCACGCAGGACAGCGACCACTTGTCGATGGTGCGCCACCACTTGGGAAGAATCGGCTCGCCAGGCGCTGCCGGCGCCGCGCCAAAGACCATCTCGGTCATGGGAATACTGCCTCTGCCTCTGGTCGCCCGGTTTGTCCGGGTCTGACCGCGAGCGTAGCGCGCCCGCGGTCACTTGGCCAGTTCGAATACACCCGCTTGCGCTTGCGATGCAGCCGCGCCACGAGGGCCCCATGGATGTGCAGACCCTGATCCTTGGCGCGGGCGCCGCCGGCATGATGTGCGCCGCATTTGCGGGCGCCGACGTGCTGGTCGTGGACCACGCGAAGGCCCCGGGCGAGAAGATCCGCATCTCGGGCGGGGGGCGGTGCAACTTCACCAACATGGGGATCGAGCCCGAGCGGTTCCTGTCCCGCAACCCGCATTTCGCCAAGTCCGCGCTCAGCCGCTACACCCAGTGGGATTTCCTGGGGCTGGTGCAGCAGCACGGGATCGCGTGGCACGAAAAGACGCTGGGGCAGCTGTTTTGCGACGGCAAGGCCACCCAGATCGTCGAGATGCTGCGCAGCGAGATGGGCGAGGCGCGGCTGTGGCTGTCAACCACCGTGGACGAGGTCGGCCATGACGGCGCGGGGTTCCGGGTCCGCCTGACGCGCGAGGGGCGGGTGGTCGACGTGTCGGCGCGCAACCTGGTTCTGGCGACGGGCGGCTTGTCGATCCCGAAGATGGGCGCGACCGGCCTCGCCTACCGGGTCGCACGGCAGTTCGGTCACGCGCTGGTCGAGACGCGGCCGGGCCTGGTCCCCTTCACCTTCAGCGGCACCGTGCTGGACCGCCTTCAGGCGCTCGCGGGGGTGGCGACACCGGCGCGCGTCCGGGCCGGAGGCGCGGCGTTCGACGAGGCGTTGCTGTTCACGCACCGGGGGCTGTCCGGCCCTGCGGTCTTGCAGGCGTCGAGCTACTGGACGGAAGGCAACCCGGTCGCGCTGGACCTCGACCCTAGCGGCGCCCTGCTGCCCGCGTTGAAGGACGCGCGCAGCCGTGAGGGGCGGAAGGCACCCGCCACGCATCTGGCGGCGCACCTGCCCCAGCGGCTTGCGGCGGCGTTGATCCCCGACGGGACACCCCCGCGCCTCGCCGACTGCTCGGAC
Source organism: Palleronia sp. (assembly GCF_042089775.1). Classification (NCBI taxonomy): domain Bacteria; kingdom Pseudomonadati; phylum Pseudomonadota; class Alphaproteobacteria; order Rhodobacterales; family Roseobacteraceae; genus Palleronia; species Palleronia sp. Next base: position 34,853 of record NZ_JBELKF010000006.1, on the reverse strand, counting down.
GCGGTGCTCGAGGGGATCGTGGCCGGCCTGCGGGACTGGCGGCTGACCCCCGCGGGAACCGAAGGCTACCGCACGGCCGAGGTCACGTTGGGCGGCATCGACACGGATGGACTGTCGTCGAAGACCATGGAGAGCCGCCACCTGACGGGCCTCTTCGCCATCGGCGAGGCGGTGGACGTGACCGGCTGGCTCGGGGGCTACAACTTCCAATGGGCGTGGTCGTCGGGCTGGGCGGCGGGGACCGCCATCGCCGCCCGCTGAGCGTCAGCCGAAGCGCGCCGTCACCAGCCTCTTGAAGTCCTCGCCGCGCTTTTCGAAGTCGGGATACTGGTCGAAGCTTGCCGCGGCGGGTGCCAGAAGGATGGTCTCGCCCGGTTCGGCCTCGGCCCCGGCGCGTTCGACGGCCGTTGCCATGTCCTCGCAGATTTCGACCGGAATCGAGGTCAGCTGCACCGCGAAATCCCGCGCCGAGTGGCCGATGAGATACGCCTTGGTCACGCTGCCGAGGAACGGTTCCAGCGCGGCCACGCCGCCCTCCTTGCCCAGCCCCCCGGCGATCCAGCGGATCCGCTCGAACGCCTGAAGCCCCTTGGCGGCCGCGTCCACGTTCGTCGCCTTGCTGTCGTTGACCCAACGCACGCCGTCCCGCTCGGCCACGAGTTCGGACCGGTGCGGCAAACCGCCGAAGCTGTGGAAGGCCTCCTCGATGGTCTTGGGGCTGAGGCCCAGGGCGCGCACGGCGGCATAGGCCGCGCAACCGTTCTGGTGGTTGTGGCTGCCCGGAAGCCCCTTGACCGCGCGCAGGTCGATGCTGCCGACCTGCCGGCCCTTGCGCCACTCGGCAAGGTAGCCCTTGCGCGCCACGACCGACCATCCCGGCCCCGGCAGGCGCCGCTCGACGCTGACGCGGATCACGCGGTCGTCGCCTGCGCCTTCGGACATCTGGCCGGCAAGGAACTGCCCCTCGACCTCGTCCACGCCGATCACGGCTCGGTCGGGCCCGCCTTCGGAAAACAGGCGCCGCTTGGCCGCGTAATAGCCGCCCATCCCGCCGTGCCGGTCGAGGTGATCGGGCGAGAGGTTGGTGAACACGGCCACATCGGGTGTCAGCGCGCGCGCCAGCTCGGTCTGGTAGGAGGACAGTTCCAGGACCACCACGTCGCCCTCGCCCGGCATGTCGATGTCCAGCACGCCGCGCCCGATATTGCCCGCGAGTTGCACCGGCCGCCCGGCCTCTTTCAGGATATGGGCAATCAGGGCCGAGGTGGTGGATTTCCCGTTCGAGCCGGTGACCGCGACGATCTTCGGCAGCCCCTCGACCCCGACCGAGCGGAAGAATAGCCCGATATCATTGTCCACCGGCACGCTGGCAGCCAGCGCCGCAGCCACGACCGGGTGCGGGCGCGGGTAGAGATGCGGGATACCGGGCGACACGATCAACTCGGCCACGCCTTCGAAAGCGCCGGATCGCGTCAGGTCGTGGGTCTCGAACCCCTCGGCCTCGGCCCGCGCGCGTCCCTCGGCGCCGTCGTCCCAGCAGATGGGCGTGCCGCCGCCGGCGCGGATCGCGCGCGCCGCCGACAGGCCCGAACGGCCCAGACCCAGAACGGCGATGCGGCGACCTTCGACTCCGGTGACCGGGATCATGCGACCCTCTTTCCTATGCCTGTCTCCGCGCCAGCCATCAGCGCAGCTTCAGCGTGGCAAGGCCGATCAGCGCGAGGATCAGCGAGATGATCCAGAACCGGATCACGATCTGCGCCTCGGGCCAGCCGCGTTTCTCGAAATGGTGGTGGATCGGCGCCATCAGGAAGACCCGCCTTCCGGTCCGCTTGAAATAAAGCACCTGGATGATGACCGAAAGTGCCTCGACCACGAAGAGGCCGCCGACGATGGCCAGCACCAGCTCGTGCTTGATGGCCACCGCGATCGCGCCGAGCGCCCCGCCAAGGGCCAGCGACCCCGTGTCGCCCATGAACACGGCCGCCGGGGGCGCATTGTACCACAGGAACCCCAGGCCGCCGCCGATCAGGGCCGAGCAGAAGATCAGGATCTCGCCCGTTCCCGGCACGTAATGCACGTCGAGGTACTCAGTGAAGTCGACGCGGCCGACCGTGTAGGCGATCACGCCCAGCGTCGCACTCGCGATCATCACCGGCATGATCGCAAGCCCGTCGAGCCCGTCCGTCAGGTTCACCGCGTTCGCCGCGCCCACGATCACGATCATCGCGAAGGGCAAGAAGAGGATACCGAGGTTCAAAAGCACGTTCTTGAAAACCGGGAAGGCCAGTTGCCAAGCCAGCTCGGGCGGGTGAAACCACGCGGCCCAGAACCCGGCGATGCCGGCGATGGTGAAGCCGATCAACAGCCGCACCTTGCCTGATAACCCGGCATGGCTGTTCTTGGTCACCTTCGCGTAGTCGTCCATGAAGCCGATGGCCCCGAACCCCACGGTCACGAAAAGCAGCATCCAGACATACGGGTTGTCGAGCCGCCCCCAGAGCAGGGTCGAAAACAGAAGCGCGCCCAGAATCAGCACGCCGCCCATGGTCGGCGTCCCCGTCTTGGTCTGGACGTGGCCTTTGGGACCGTCGGTGCGGATCGGCTGCCCGTAGCGCTGGCGCTTGCGCAAGAGGTCGATCAGCGGCCGGCCAAACACGAAGCCGAAGACCAGCGCGGTAAAGAACGCGGCACCCGCGCGGAAGGTGATGTACTGGAAAAGGTTGAACAGATCTCCGCCATCGGAGAAAGTCGAAAGCCAGTAGAGCATTCAGCGCGCCTCTGCTGCGGGTCGGCGGCCGCGATGGCCCAATTCCCGGATCGCGTCAACGACAAGCGCGGCCCTAGAGCTTTTCGAGCCTTTGACAAGCACGATATCGCCGGAATGGACCAGGTGCCGGACCTCGCGCACCAGCTCCTCGGCAGTTTCGGCCCATTGACCGCGCTGATCGGACGGCAGCGCCTCGTGCAGCGCGCGCATCAGGGGACCTGCGGTGTGGACCTGTGCGAGACGGTTCATCCCAGGATGGTCGGCCAACGCGCGGTGGAGCGTGGTCGCGTCGGGCCCAAGTTCGAGCATGTCGGTCAGGATCGCGATGCGCCGCCCCCCCTTGGGCGGCTCGGCCGCGGCGACCCGGTCGAGCGCGGCCGCCATCGAGGCTGGATTGGCGTTAAAGGCATCGTCGATAAGCGTGAGGCTGCGGCCCTCGACCTCGTCCAGCGTCACCGTCTCGCGCGTGCCGCGGCCCGCGGGCGGCTGCCACTTCGTGATGGCCTGCGCGGTGACGTCGGGATCGGCGCCCACGGGTTCGGCCGCGAGGAGGATCGAGGCCGCGTTCAGCGCAAGATGCCGGCCCGGCGCGGAGACGCGATAGAGGATATCGTAGTTCTCGTGCCTTGCCTGCACGATGGTGGCATCGTCGGCGAGCGTGATGTTCGTGATGCGCAGATCCGCGCCCTCGGCCTCGCCGAAGGACAGCCCACGCTCGCCCGCCGCGGCGGCGAGGATCGGCGTCGTCGGAAGGTCCGCGTTGTAGATCGCCGCGCCGCCGGGCTCGAGCCCGTCGAAGACCGACGCCTTCTCGGTTGCGATTCCCTCGAGGCTGCCGAACGCCTCGAGATGCGCGGCGGCGACGGTGGTGACGATGGCGACGTGCGGGCGCGCCATGCGCGACAGCGGCGCGATCTCGTCCGGGTGGCTCATCCCGATCTCGACGATCAGCAGATCGGCTTCGGGCGGGGTGCGCGCAAGGGTCAGCGGCACGCCCCAGTGGTTGTTGTAGCTGGCGACGGCGGCCTCGATCGCGAACTGGCCTGCGAAGGCCACGCGCGCCATTTCTTTCGTGGTGGTCTTGCCGACCGAACCGGTGATGGCGAGCACCCTGCCCTGCAGCCGGTCGCGCGCAAACCGCCCGAGCCCTTCGAGAGCGGCCTGCACGTCGTCCACGACCAAGAGCGGCGCGTCCTCGGCGATGCCCTGGGGAATGTGCGAGACCAGCGCGGCCGCAGCGCCCTTCTCCAGCGCCTGCGCCACGAACTCGTGCCCGTCCCGCGCGGCTTTCAGGGCAACGAACAGGTCACCGACCTGCAGCGTGCGCGTGTCGATGGAGACGCCGTTCGCAGTCCATTCCGTCGTCGAGCGACCGCGCGTGGCGCGGGCGGCATCGGCAGATGTCCAGAGGCTCATGCGACGCGTCCATCCAGTGCGGCCACGGCAACGCTTGCCTGCTCGGCGTCGTCGAAGGGGTAAATCGTCTCGCCCACGATCTGGCCGGTCTCGTGCCCCTTACCGGCAATCAAAAGGGCGTCGCCCTCTTCCAGCATGTCCACTGCGCGCAAGATCGCTTCGGCGCGGTCGCCGATCTCGATCGCCTCGGAATCGGCGGCAAGGATCTCGGCCCGGATCGCGGCGGGTTCCTCGGAGCGCGGATTGTCATCCGTCACGATACGCAGATCCGCGTGATCGCGCGCGGCGGCCCCCATGAGCGGCCGCTTGCCCCGGTCTCGGTCGCCGCCGGCACCATAGACCACGACGAGCCGCCCCATCGCGTGGGGGCGCAGCGCCTGCAGCGCAGTTTCCAGCGCGGCGGGGGTGTGGGCGTAGTCCACGAACACGGCAGCACCGCTTTCGCGGGTGGCAGCAAGCTGCATCCGGCCGCGCACGGTGGTGAGCTGCGGCAGCACCTCGAACACGTCGCGCGGCTCGCAGCCGCTGGCGATGGCGAGGCCGGCGGCGAGCAGCACGTTCTCGGCCTGGAATCCGCCGATCAGGCCCAACCGCACCTGCCGGGGCTCGGCGCTCCAGGCAAAGCGGAGGTGCTGACCAGTGGGATCGAAGCGTTGCGCGATGACGCGAAGGGCCGCATCGGGGCGGCGGCCGACGGTCAGGATGTCCTGGCCACGTGCACCGGCAATGGCGCGCATCGCGTCGCCCTTCGGGTCCTCGACATTGATGACGGCGGTGCCATCCTCGGGCAGGACGCGGTCGAAGAGCCCGGCCTTGGCCGCAAAGTACTCTTCGAAGTTGGCGTGATAATCCAGGTGATCCTGGGTGAAGTTGGTGAAGCCCGCTGCCCGCAGCGTGACCCCGTCCAGCCGATGCTGGTCGAGCCCGTGCGAGCTTGCCTCCATCGCCGCATGGGTGATCCCTTCCGCCGCGGCCTCGCACAGAACGCGGTGCAGCGTCACGGGCTCGGGCGTCGTGTGGCGGAGCGGCGTCTCCCACGCGCCCTCGACGCCAGTGGTGCCAAGATTGATCGCCCGGTGGCCGAGCGCCATCCAGATCTGACGCGTGAAGCTTGCCACCGATGTCTTGCCGTTGGTCCCCGTCACCGCGACCATCGTTTCGGGCTGGGTGCCGAACCACAGCGCCGCGGCATAGGCGAGCGCCTGGCGGGGGTTCTCGGTCACGACCACGGCCACGTTTGTCCGGTCAAGTGCCGGTCGCGCGATTGCCAGCCCTTCGCGGTCGGTCAGGATCGCCGCCGCGCCCATCTGGACCGCGGCCTGAACGAAGGTCGCCCCGTGCGAGCGCGTGCCCGGCAGCGCGGCGAAGAGATGCCCGTCCCGCGTCTCGCGGCTATCGACGGAGATGCCGGTGATCCGGGCGTCGCGGCCGCCCTGCGCGCTGAGGCCCAGGTCGGCCAGTGTCCTCGTGCGGTGTGCCATGTCGGCCCCCCTTCAGTTCGAGGCGGGTATTAGCGCGGATGTCTCGACGGGTTCAATGATCGGCCTGAGGCCAAGAAGCGGGGCCGAACGCCGGATGATCTCGGCCGAGACCGGAACGGCCGTCCAGCCCGCGGTGCGGCGCGGTTCCGAGCCCGAATTGTCCGATGCCTCGTCGAGCGAGACGACCAGCACGTATTTCGGGTCCGATGCGGGGAAGACGCTGGCGAAGGTATTGATGTTCTTGTCCTGGTAATAGCCCCGGCCGTTCTCGAGCGGCTTGTTCGCCGTGCCGGTCTTGCCCCCGACCTCGTAGCCCGGAACCGCGCCGAAGCTTGCCGTTCCGCGCAGCACGACCTGGCGCAGCATCTCGGCCGACGCCCTGGACACCTCCGGCCGGACAAGGCGCGGCCCCGGCTCGACGCTGTCGCGTTTCAGCAGGGTCGGCGTCACCTTGGTGCCGCCGTTCAGCAACGAGGAATAGGCCGTTGCAAGGTTAAGCGGAGACGACGCAAAACCGTGGCCGTAGGAGGCCGTGATCGTGACGATCTCGGACCAGTTCTCGGGCACCAGCGGCTTGGCGTAGGGGGCCTCGACCAGCTCGACCGGCGACGGATCGAAGACTCCGAAGCTGCGCAGGAACTCCTGCTGGCGCTCGCCCCCGATCTCGAGCGCGATATTCCCCGTGCCGACGTTCGAGCTTTTGACGATCACGTCGGTGACCGAAAGCAGGGGGCCGTAATTTTTGCGCTCGAACTCCTGGATCGTGAAACGGCCCCATCTCAGCGGCGCGTCGGCATCGACCATGGTGTCGGGCGTGACGAGGCCAAGCTCCATCGCTTGCGCGACCGCGAGAATCTTGAAGGTCGAGCCCAGCTCGTAGACCCCCTGCACCGCCCGGTTGAAAAGAGGGCTGTCCCCGGCATCGCCCGTGGTCAGCGGGCGGGGGCGGTCGTTCGGGTCGAAATCTGGCAGCGAGACCATCGACAGGATCTCGCCCGAGTGGATGTCCATCAGTACGCCCGCAGCTCCCTTGGCGTTCATCAGGCGCATGCCGCCATAGAGAACCTCGCGCATGGCGGACTGGACGCTGATGTCGATCGACAGCGCCAGCGGCTCTCCCGCGCGGGCCGGATCGCGCAGCTCGTCATCCATCGCGCGTTCGATGCCGGCAACGCCCACGACCTCGGCCGAGGCCACGCCTTCCTTGTCAAAGCGCGCCCCGCCGAGGATATGGGCGGCGAGCTTCCCGTTCGGATAGAGGCGCATCTCGCGCGGCCCGAAGAGTAGGCCGGGGTCTCCGATGTCATGGACGGCCTGACGCTGCTCGGGGCTGAGCTTCTTCTTGATCCAGAGGAACTTCCGCTTGCCCGTGAAATCCTCGTAGAGCTCCTTCTCATCGAGGTCGGGGAAGATCGCAGCCAGCTCGCGCGCGGCGCGCGCCTTGTCCGTCATGTGCGGCGGTTGCGCATAAAGCGCGTAGGTCGCGAGGTTCGTCGCCAGCGTCCGACCCTGGCGATCGACGATGTCGGCGCGTTGCGGCACGGCGGAGGACCCTTCAACCTGGCTTGTCGGTTCGGTCGGCTCGGCCACGGCCATCATGCCCATGCGCACACCGACCACGGCGAATGCACAGATGAAAAAGCCCGCCATCAGCACCAGCCGCCCCTCGGCCCGCCGGCGGGCCGTGTCGCGCATCTCGTCGTGGCGGCGGCGCAGGTTCTCACGCTCGATCGCGTCGGGGTTTTCGCCCTTCTGGCGGGCGTCGAGGACACGGGCGAGCGGGCGGAGCGGAGTGCGGGTCATCAGGGCAGCTCTCCCTTCAGCGGAATGACGTCGACGATGTCCTCAAGATCCGGCGTCGGGTACGGGATCTGATCCACATCGGCAAAATGAAACGGTTGCAGCGGCAAGAGCGCGAGGCGCTCGAAGTTCAGGTCCACCAAGGCGCGCAGGCGTTCAGGCCGGTTCAGGTATGCCCACTCGGCCTTGAGGATGGCCAGCGTCTCACGCTCGGCTCCGATCCGGCGCTGCAGGTCGCGCACATGCGCAAGCGATTCCTGCGTCTCGTAATTCTCGGAATAGGCCCAGAAGGCGAGGGCCATCACGGCGAAGCCCGGCAACACAAACAGGATCGTGCGCATCTATAACACTCCGGGATCGAACTTGGGCAGGCCGAGCGCCTTCCGGTCGCTGGGACCGGCCGGGGCGTCGGTGCGGCGCGCGATCCTCAGACGCGCCGAACGTGCCCGTGGATTCTGATCCACTTCGCGATGATCCGCGACAATCCCCTTGGAAAGATCTGCAAAGCGTGGCGTCGCTGCATCGACCGCCGGCGCATAGCGGTTGCCCCCGCCCCCCTTGCTCGACCGCGCCTGCAGGAACCGCTTGACCACCCGGTCCTCGAGCGAATGAAAGCTGACCACGGCGAGCCATCCGCCCGGCTTCAGCGCGCGTTCCGCCGCCTCGAGTCCCTCGACCAGCTGCCCGAACTCGTCATTCACAGCGATGCGCAGGCCCTGGAAGGTGCGCGTGGCGGAGTGGCTTTGGCCAGGCTTCGGACGCGGGAGGACACGCTCGACGATCGCGGCGAGCTGCCCGGTCGTGACGATGCGCGACACCGCCCGCGCCTCGACGATGGCGCGCGCGATGCGGCGGGAGGCGCGGTCCTCGCCGTAGTGGTATATGATGTCGGCCAGCACACCCTCGGGCGCGTCGTTGACGATATCGGCCGCGGTCATCCCCTCGTCGCCCATCCGCATGTCGAGCGGCCCGTCGCGCATGAAGGAAAATCCGCGCTCTGCACGGTCAAGCTGCATCGACGACACGCCCAGATCCAGCACCACCCCGTCAGCTTCTTCGCCCGCCAGCGTGTCGAGATCTGAAAACGTGCCCTGCACGAGGTGAAGAGCGTCGCCGTACTCGTCCGCCCATTCTTCGGCCATGGCAAAGACGGTCGGGTCCCGGTCTATGCCGATGACGCGGTCGGCGCCGGCGGCTAGAAGGCCGCGCGCATAGCCGCCTGCCCCGAACGTACCGTCGATCCACAGGCCGCGGATCGGCGCGCAGTGGGTGATGATCGAAGATAGAAGAACTGGAATGTGCGGCGCCATGAATCAGTCCTCGTCGTCTTCGTCACCATCGAGGTAATCCATCGGATCCTTGCCGGGATCGTAGCCAAGCTCCGGATCCGCGGGCGGCCGTGCCGTGGCCGTCACATGCGCCTCGGGCTTCCAGACGCGGAAGCTGTCGCCACGACCGGCAAAGACAACCACCTCGTTGGCAGAGAGCCCCAGCTTTTCGCGCCCCCGCGCCGGCAGGACGATCCGCCCCGTGTCATCGAGGACGAGTTGCTGGGCCTTTTCGTAGATCGTCTCTTCCAGCTGGTTGCGGCGGGGATCCGACTTGGACATCCGCCGGATCTGCTTGGTGATCTTCTTGAGCCGGGAAAGCGTCATCCCCTCGAGATAGGGCGTGCGCTCGTCACCGAAGACCAGCAGGAACGTAGCGGGCGTGCCCGGCTCGCGATCCTGGTGACCGTGATCGATGACCTTGCGAAAATCGGCAGGGATGGAGAGACGCGCCTTCGCGTCGATCTTGTTCTCGTGTTGACCTATGAACACGTCGAACAAAGAAGCTTCTCCTTGACCGACCAGCTGACGCGTGATTCAGCTGATTCTTGAATTGCCCCCGCGCAACGGAAAGCGGCGATCCGAACTGCTGCCACGGTTCGGATCGCCGTCCAGAATTCCCGTTTCCGGGTTCGTCCGATAGCGCGCGCCACCTTGGGGGATGTCTGCTCGCTTGCGCACCGGATCTTTTTGTCGAAGTGACCGCGTGGTGTTTTTTGTTGAGCTGCCTGTATGAAGCCTGCCATTTTTTGATTTCGACGTTCAGGTCTTGTTGCCCGTTCCGCCTACCGCCCTTCGATGACTTAGGTATTCCATGGGAAATCATGGGCGACAACCTTAAAAGTTGTCCAACCGCGGCCCCGGCCGGGAAACTATGGCCTTAAGCACACAGTCCCGTGATTCCCGCGCCGCGAGCGGCGAACATGTTGCATCGCTCGATCCACCGGATACCAGATCTGGTTGAATTTTTTCCGGCCCCAGAAGGCTTATAAGCAGGGCGACCAGCCGCAGCGCAGCCCATCGCCCACGGAAATCGGTCCGGCGTCACCCGAAACCGCTGCGAATCCCGGGATCGTCCCACGAATTCCCAAAGCCTCCGACACACCCGATTCCACCAAAGCGTCCTGCCCCATGGGAAGAATCATGTACGGGCCGGTGAGGTGTCGGAAGAGCGCGCGGGGCGTTGCGTTTGCTGCATAGCGGCATTGACGACGCCCCCGATTGTGCACCCGCAGCAATCGTCTATCTATGGGTCAACGCCGGCGACGACGAGACGCCGACACGCTGACAAGAGGCCCGATGACGATGACCCTGACGAACATCATTCCTGCTCCCTTCGCCCTGAACCGCTTCGAAGGGTTCCGCTCCGATCTCCGCGCTCGCTACGGCGCCTGGAAGGTGTATCGCCAGACCCGCGACGAGCTGAACGCTCTTTCGGACCGTGAACTCGCCGATCTTGGCATGCACCGCTCCGGCATTACGGCCGTTGCGATGGAAGCTGCCTACAACAACTGACTTTCGATTTCGGGCCGTGCGGATCTCCTCCCCCGCGCGCCCCGGATCAAGCGGCGGCACCGACCTCCTCCCCGGTGCCGCCGCGCAAGGAACAAGATTGCGAGCGCCAACCTCCTCCCAGGCGTGAGCATCCGGCGGCGACGTCCACCTCCTCCCGGACGTCGCCGCCATACGAGACATACGAGCGCCCACCTCCTCCCGGGTCCCTCGTATTCGGCGACGACACCGACCTCCTCCCCGGTGTCGTCGCCACGCTGAACACGCAGCGCCGACCTCCTCCCCGGTGCTGTGTTTCAGGCGGCGATACCCACCTCCTCCCGGGTATCGCCGCCGAACCTGACATACGGGCGCCGACCTCCTCCCCGGCGTACGTATCTGGCGGCGGCGCTCACCTCCTCCCGAGCGCTGCCGCCACAACGGACATGGAATGCGTGCCGCCCACCTCCTCCCGGGCGAGCGTATATGGCGGCGACGTTCCCCTCCTCCCGAACGTCGTCGCTGCAAAATTCGGATACGTTGCGCCGACCTCCTCCCCGGCGCACGTCAATGGCGGCGATACCCATCTCCTCCCGGGTATCGCCGCTTTTCTGTTTTCAGGCCGACAGTTTCAGAACGGCACGTCGCCCGCTTGCGCGGCTTCGACGAGAAACTTGCCTACGACTTTCTTGGCGCCTGCCTTGTCGAAGGCGACGTCGATCTTGTCCCCCTCGAATGCCGTGACGGTGCCGTAGCCGAACTTCTGGTGGAACACGCGGTCGCCTTCCGCGAAGGCCGAAATAGCCTCGGCATCCACGACCATGTTCCGCGATTCCCGCGGCTGGCTCATCGGGCGGTTCTGGCTGCGCGCCTGCATCCGCCGCCAGCCCGGCGAATTGTACACGTCCGCCCGGCTCGCCCGATCGTGCAGGTCGGACTGCTGGCTCGCCATGATCTGCGGGGAGGTGCTGGCCGCCATGCCGGCCGCTCCGTAGCCGCCGCCGTAAAGGCCCGGAGGCGTCAGCACCTCGACATGATCCTCCGGCAGTTCGTCGATGAATCGCGAGGGAAGTGACGACTGCCACTGGCCATAGACCCGCCGGTTCGCGGCGAAGGAGATCGTGCAGAGCTCTTCGGCGCGGGTGATGCCGACATAGGCCAGACGACGCTCTTCCTCGAGGCCCTTGAGCCCCGACTCGTCCATCGACCGTTGCGAGGGGAACAGCCCGTCCTCCCACCCCGGCAGGAATACGGCGGGAAATTCCAATCCCTTCGCCGCGTGCAGCGTCATGATCGACACCTTGGCACCCTCGGCCTCGCTCTCGTTATCCATGATGAGCGCAACGTGCTCGAGGAAACCCTGCAGGTTCTGGAATCCTTCGAGCGCCTTCACCAACTCCTTCAGGTTCTCCAGCCGCCCCGGTGCATCCGGGTCCTTCGCCTCTTGCCACATCGCGGTGTAGTCGGATTCGTCCAGGATTGCCTCGGCCAGCGCGATGTGATCGCCGTCGGGATCACGGACAGCGTCATGCCACCGGGCGATGCCTTCGACCAGCACGCGCAGTTCCGCACCGCCCTTGCCGCCAAGCCCCTTGTCCTGAAGCAGGATGCGCGCGCCGTCAACGAGGCTGACCCCGTTGTCCCGCGCGGCCATCTGGATCTTCTGCTGCGCCTTGTCGCCGAGACCCCGCTTGGGCGTATTCACGATCCGCTCGAACGCGAGATCGTCGTCGGGCGAGACGGCGAGCCGGAAATAGGCCATCGCGTCCCTGATCTCCATCCGCTCGTAAAAGCGCGGGCCGCCGATGACGCGATAGGGCAGCCCGATGGTCAGGAAGCGGTCCTCGAAGGTCCGCATCTGGTGCGACGCGCGCACGAGAATCGCCATCTCGTCCAGGCTGACAGGCCGCATCCGGCGGGTGCCCTTCGCCAGCGCCTCGATCTCTTCGCCCACCCAGCGGGCCTCTTCGTCACCGTCCCAATGGCCGATCAGCCGGACCTTCTCACCCTGGTCCTCGGCCGTCCAGAGCGTCTTGCCGAGCCGCCCCTTGTTCGCGTCTATGACCCCGGAAGCGGCGGCAAGGATATGGGGGGTGGAGCGATAGTTCTGCTCCAGCCGGACAACCTTTGCACCGGGGAAGTCGGTTTCGAACCTAAGGATGTTGCCGACCTCGGCCCCGCGCCAGCCATAGATCGATTGATCGTCATCGCCCACGCAGCAGATGTTCTTGTGCCCCTGCGCCAGCAGCCGCAGCCAGAGGTATTGGGCGACGTTCGTGTCCTGGTACTCGTCGACCAGGATGTAGCGGAACCGCTGCTGGTACTGATGCAGCACATCGGGATGTGCCTGAAAGATCGTCACCATGTGCAGCAGCAGGTCGCCGAAATCGACGGCGTTCAGCTCTTTCAGGCGCTGCTGATAGTAATCGTAAAGCTCGGTGCCGCGGTTGTTGAAGGCGCTCGCCTCGCTCGCCGGCACCTTGCTGGGCAGCAGAGCGCGGTTCTTCCAGCTGTCGATCAGGCCAAGAAGCATCCGGGGCGGCCAGCGCTTCTCGTCGATACCTTCGGCAACGATCAGTTGCTTGAGCAGCCGCAACTGGTCGTCCGTGTCGAGGATCGTGAAGTTGGACTTGAGGCCCGCCAATTCGGCGTGGCGGCGCAGCAGCTTGACGCAGATCGCGTGGAAGGTGCCGAGCCACGGCATTCCCTCGACCGTCTGACCCAGAAGGCGGCCGATGCGCTCCTTCATCTCACGCGCGGCCTTGTTGGTGAAGGTCACGGCAAGGATCTCGTTCGGGCGGGCGCGGCCCGTCGTCATGAGGTGCGCGATTCGCGCGGTCAGCGCGCGGGTCTTGCCCGTCCCTGCCCCCGCCAGCATCAGGACTGGACCGTCGAGCGTCTCGACCGCCTCGCGCTGCGCAGGGTTCAGACCATCCAGATAGGGCGCGGGACGTGCGGCAGCGGCGCGCTGCGACAGCGAAACGGCGGCATCGAACGCATCGGACTCGTCGTAATTATGCATGACCCCAACCTAGCGCTTCCGGTGACGGAAAGGAAGCACGACGTTCCGCATACGTTCTACGCTGTTCTTCACACGCGCGTCACGCTACGCAGAGGCATGATTATTCGCAGCATTGGCCGGAGCGATTATCGCGCATGCTGCCATCCGAGGGCGCGAGATGACGGACCTGGACGATCACTACCCCGCGCTGTCAGACCTCTACGACCGGGCGCGACGGCGGGTACCGCGATTCGTGTGGGAATACCTCGACAGCGCGACCGGCGGCGAAAGCGCCAAACATGCCAACACGGCGGCGCTCGACGCGATCTGCCTGACGCCGCGCATCCTGTCGCCGGTCGAGCCCGACCTGACCACGACCCTCATGGGGCGGAAATGGTCGCTGCCCGTCGGCATCGCGCCGGTGGGGATGTCCGGGCTGATCTGGCCAGGAGCCGAGGTCGAGCTTGCCCGCGCGGCCGCTCGCGCCGGCATCCCCTACTGTTTGTCCACCGTTGCCGCCGCCACCCCGGAAGAGGTCGGCTCCGCAACGGCCGACCACGGTTGGTTCCAGCTCTATCCGCCGCGGGATCCCGGCATCCGCCGCGACATGCTGTCCCGCGCGCGGAATAGCGGGTTCAAGACGCTGATCCTGACGGCCGATGTGGGCACGCCGTCGCGGCGCGAACGCCAACGGCGCGCGCGGCTGACCAACCCGATGCGCCTGACCCCCCACATCGTGGCGCAGGCGGCGCTGTGTCCAGCCTGGTCGTTTGCCACGCTTCGCTCTGGCACCCCCCGCCTCAGGACGCTGGAGCCCTATGCGCATGGCGGCGCTGGCGGGACCACGGGGCATATCGGTTACCAGCTCCGCGTCTCGCCGGATCGCGCGTATCTCGAGGCGCTGCGGGCCGAATGGGACGGGCCGCTGGTGGTGAAAGGCGTGCTGCATCCCGATGACGCCGCGTCGCTTGATGGGATTGCCGACGCAGTCTGGGTGTCGAATCACGGCGGGCGCCAGTTCGACGCCGCGCCAGCCGCCGCCCGCGCCCTCCCGGCCATCCGTGCCGCTTTGCCTGATATGCCGCTGATCGCCGATGGAGGCGTGCGGTCGGGCACCGACGTGCTGCGCCTGATCGCCCTTGGTGCGGACATGGTCATGCTGGGGCGGGCATTCCACCACGGGTATGCGGCGCTTGGACCCGCGGGGATCGACCACGCCATCCATATCCTGCGCACGGGGATGCTCGCCGACATGGGCCAGCTTGCCATCGTCACCCCGCCCGAGGTGCGCGCCCGCCTCTAGGGGTTCGATGGACAGTGCGGCGGCCGCGCACTATCGTTTCGCTGCAACTGCGAAATGAGAGCTTTTCGACCATGACCGATTTCAAGAAGATCCTCATCGCCAACCGGGGCGAGATCGCGATCCGCGTCATGCGCGCGGCAAATGAACTCGGCAAGCGGACGGTCGCGATCTATGCGGACGAGGACAAGCTTTCGCTGCACCGTTTCAAGGCCGACGAGGCCTACCGGATCGGCGAAGGGATGGGTCCGGTCCAGGCCTACCTGTCGATCCCCGAGATCATCCGCGTTGCCCGAGAATGCGGCGCCGATGCGATCCATCCTGGCTATGGCCTGCTGTCAGAAAACCCCGACTTCGTCGACGCCTGCCGCGAAGCCGGAATCACCTTTATCGGCCCCAAGGCCGAAACGATGCGCAAGCTGGGGGACAAGGCTTCGGCCCGGCGCGTCGCGATCGAGGCGGGCGTGCCGGTCGTTCCCGCCTCCGAAGTGCTGACGGGCGACATGGACGCTGCGCGCGCCGCCGCCGAAGAGATCGGCTATCCGCTGATGCTGAAAGCCTCGTGGGGCGGTGGCGGTCGCGGGATGCGCGCGATCCTCGGCCCCGACGAGCTGGAAGAGAAGGTGCGCGAGGGCCGGCGCGAGGCAGAGGCCGCCTTCGGCAACGGCGAGGGCTATCTGGAAAAGATGATCCAGCGCGCCCGCCACGTCGAGGTGCAGATCCTCGGCGACAGCCAAGGCCACATCTATCACCTGTGGGAGCGTGACTGCTCGGTCCAGCGCCGCAACCAGAAGGTCGTGGAGCGTGCCCCCGCCCCCTACCTGTCCAGCGCGCAGCGCGAGCGGATCTGCAACCTTGGCAAGAAGATCGCCGAGCATGTGGGCTACGAGTGCGCCGGCACCATCGAGTTCCTGATGGATATGGACACGGGCGAGTTCTACTTCATCGAGGTGAATCCCCGCGTCCAGGTCGAACACACCGTGACCGAGGAAGTCACCGGCATCGACATCGTCCGCGCGCAGATCCTCATCGCCGAGGGCAAGTCGCTGATGGAGGCCACCGGGACGGCCAGCCAGTACGACGTCGAACTGTCGGGCCACGCGATCCAGTGCCGGATCACCTCGGAAGACCCGACCAACAACTTCATCCCCGATTACGGCCGCATCACCGCCTATCGCGGTGCGACCGGCATGGGCATCCGCCTCGACGGCGGCACGGCCTATTCGGGCGCCGTCATCACCCGCTACTATGACTCGCTGCTGGAAAAGGTCACCGCCTGGGCCCCCACCCCCGAGGCCGCGATCGCCCGTATGGACCGGGCCCTGCGCGAGTTCCGCATCCGCGGCGTCAGCACGAATATCGACTTCGTCATCAACCTGCTGCGGCACCCGACCTTCGTGAACAACGAATACCACACCAAGTTCATCGACCAGACGCCCGAGTTGTTCGACTTCGCGCCGCGCCGCGACCGGGCGACGAAGCTTCTGACCTACATCGCCGACATCACCGTGAACGGTCACCCCGAGACCGAAGGCCGCGCCCTGCCACCGGCCGAGGCCAAGGCTCCCGTCGCGCCGCGCCTTCGCACGAACGGCCCGGCGTCGGGCACGCGCCAGATCCTCGACGATTTCGGGCCGCAGGCAGTGGCCGACTGGCTGGCCGATCAGCCGCAGCTGCTGATTACCGACACCACCATGCGCGACGGGCACCAGTCGCTGCTGGCCACAAGGATGCGCGGGATCGACATGATCCGCGTCGCGCCGACCTATGCTCATAACCTGCCCGAGCTCTTCAGCCTCGAATGCTGGGGCGGCGCGACCTTCGACGTGGCCTACCGCTTCCTGCAGGAATCCCCGTGGGAGCGGCTGCGCGGCATCCGCGAGCGGGTGCCAAACATCATGACGCAGATGCTGCTGCGCGGGTCGAACGGGGTCGGCTACACGAACTATCCCGACAACGTGGTGCAGGGCTTCGTCAAGCAGGCGGCGATCAGCGGGATCGACGTCTTCCGCGTGTTCGACAGCCTCAACTGGGTCGAGAACATGCGCGTCGCGATGGACGCCGTGATCGAGCAGAACAAGGTCTGCGAAGGCACCGTCTGCTATACCGGGGACCTGCGCGATCCGAACCGCGCGAAATACGACCTCGACTACTACGTCCGCACGGCGAAAGAGCTGAAGGCGGCCGGCGCACATATCCTGGGTGTCAAGGACATGGCGGGCCTGATGAAGCCGGGTGCCGCGCGGATCCTGTTCAAGGCGCTGAAGGAAGAGGTCGGCCTGCCGATCCACTTCCACACCCACGACACCGCCGGCATTGCGAGCGGGACGATCCTTGCCGCGTCTGACGCCGGTGTCGATGCGGTGGACTGCGCCATGGACGCGCTGTCGGGCAACACCTCGCAGGCAACGCTCGGCACCGTGGTCGAGGCGCTGGCCGGGTCCGAGCGGGACACCGGCCTCGATATTGACGCGATCCGCGAGATCTCGAACTATTGGGAAGGCGTGCGCAACCACTACGCCGCTTTTGAGTCGGGCATGCAGGCCCCCGCGTCCGAAGTCTACCTGCACGAGATGCCGGGCGGGCAGTTCACTAACCTCAAGACGCAGGCGCGATCGATGGGGCTGGAGGATCGCTGGCACGAAGTCGCGCACACCTATGCCGCGGTGAACCAGATGTTCGGCGATATCGTGAAGGTGACGCCCTCGTCCAAGGTGGTCGGTGACATGGCCCTGATGATGGTGGCACAGGGCCTGACACGCGAGCAGGTCGAGGACCCGAAGACCGAGGTCACGTTCCCCGATTCGGTGGTCGACATGATGCGCGGCGCGCTCGGCCATCCGCCGGGGGGCTGGCCCGAGACGATCCAGAAGAAGATCCTTAAGGGCGAAAAGCCGATGGAGGACCGCCCGGGCAAGTACCTCAAGCCCGTGGATCTCGAAGCCGCGCGCGCCGAGGCCTCCGAGAAATGCGGCGGGGTCGAGATCGATGACGAGGATCTGTTCGGCTACCTCATGTATCCCAAGGTCTATGTCGATTACCGCAAGCGGCACGAGGAATACGGCCCCGTCCGCACCCTGCCCACGCCCACCTTCTTCTACGGGATGGAGCCAGGGCAGGAGATCTCGGCCGAGATCGACCCCGGCAAGACGCTCGAGATTCGGTGCCAGGCCATGGGCGAGATCACCGAGGACGGGCTGGTCCGCGTCTTCTTCGAGCTGAACGGCCAGCCCCGCGTGACGCGCGTGCCGAACCGAAAGCTGGCCGGTGGCGCCGCGGCCAAACCCAAGGCCGAAACCGGCAATCCGGCCCATGTGGGCGCGCCGATGCCCGGCGTCGTCGCCTCGATCGCAATCGAGGCCGGCAAGGCGGTCAAGCAGGGCGACATGCTCCTGACCATCGAGGCGATGAAGATGGAAACCGGCCTGCACGCCGACCGCGACGGTGTCATCAAGGCCGTCCATGTGACGCCCGGCTCGCAGATCGACGCAAAGGACCTGCTGGTCGAGTACGAAGGCTGAGCGATGGACCGGCGGCGCAAACCTTGTGCCGTCGGAACTCGTCCCGGCGAAGGGAGCACCCGGCTCGATTGCACTCAGTCCGGTAGAGCATCAGATCCAAAGCCTTTCGGGAACGACTGTTCGCGCCGGTCGTTTGAAGGACGACTTCATAAGGATCAGACAATGGCTCAGAGCACGACAGACCACGACACGATACGCAAATGGGCAGAGGGCAAAGACGGCAAGCCCGCGGCCGTGGACAGCACTCACTCCGGCGACGACGTGGGCATCGTCCGCATCATGTTTCCGGACGCGCCGAATTCCGAGCACGACTCGCTCGTCGAGATCTCCTGGGACGAGTTCTTTGAGGAGTTCGAGAAGCGCAAGCTTGCCCTCATCTACGAAGAGGACAGCATGTTTTCAAAGATCGTCAGTCGGGACAGCGTCTGAATCCAAAGCGGCCGGACCGGGCTCCGGTTCGGATGGATCGGGCGAATCCTGTGTGAGACGCAGTCAACACGCGTGCGGGCGCTTGGCTGGACTTGAGGTGATACATGGCAAAGCAACGAACCCACGCCCTGAGCGACGTCCTGGACCAGCTCGAGTCCGCGACGCACGGCGACAGCATCAGAGTTCAGGAGGTGATCGAGAAGCTCGGTCACCGGTCCTTCGCTTCGCTGATGCTGGTCTTCTCGCTCATCTCGACGTCCCCGGCGAGCGCGATCCCCGGCATCACGTCGATCGTGGCTGCAATCGTCTTCATCCTCGTCGTGCAGATGATCATCGGCCGCGACTGTGTGTGGCTGCCTGCCTTCATCACCCGCCGGCGGATGTCGACCGCCAAGCTTTGCAAGGGGATCGGATGGCTACGCAAGCCGGTTCACTTCGTGGAGAGATTCCTGAAGGTGCGCATGACGTTCCTCTTTCACCGGCCTTGGCTCTGGCTGCCGCTCATCGCCATCCTCGGGCTGACAATTTTCATGCCGCTGATGGAGATCATTCCGACATCGGGCTCCATCGCGTCTGCGGTGATCGCACTCTTCGCGGCAGGGCTGCTGACGCGCGACGGCAGGGTCGTCGTGCTGTCGCTCATCCTGCTTCTCGCCGTCCCGATATCGGTCTGGTATTTCGGTTTCCGCGGCTGACCGACCCGGTTGTGCGGCGGACGGCGCCCTTCGGGCTTGAACAGCGTCACGCGCCGGTTAGCTCTCATCCCGACAGCCAGGGAGTTGACCATGAAATTCGCGAGTACCGGGCTCACAGCCCTTCTGCTGGCCTCCGTGGCCGTGCCTGCCTCGGCCGAGACGCTCCGTTGGGCGCGCGCGGGCGACGCGCTGACACTTGATCCGCACGCCCAGAACGAAGGGCCGACACATACGCTCAACCACCAGATCTACGAGCCGCTGGTGCTGCGCGACGAAGAGGGGACACTGGTCCCGGCGCTCGCCACCGACTGGCATGTCAGCGAAGACAATCCGAACGTCTGGGTGTTCGAACTGCGCGAGGGCGTGACCTTCCACGACGGCGCAGAGTTCACGGCCGATGATGTCGTGTTCAGCCTGAACCGTGCCATGACAGAGGACAGCGACATGAAGGAGCTGCTGTCGAGCGTGAAGGAAGTTCGGGCCGCCGACACCTACCGGGTCGAGATCGAGACCGAGGGCCCGAACCCGATCATGCCCGCGAACCTGACCAACATGTTCATCATGGATCAGGAATGGGCAGAGGCGAACGACGCCGTCGAGGTGCAGGATTACGAAGGCGGCGAGGACACCTACGCCGCAAGCAATGCCAACGGGACCGGCGCCTACAGGCTCGTGAGCCGCGAAGCCGATGTCCGCACCGTGCTGGAGCAGAACGAGGAGTATTGGGGCGCGGACCAGTTCCCGATGGACGTGACCCGGATCGAATACACGCCGATCCAGAACCCCGCGACGCGCGTCGCGGCACTTCTGTCGGGCGAGGTGGACTTCATCCAGGATGTCCCGGTGCAGGATCTGGGGCGGGTCAGCCAGGCGCAGGGTCTTGAAGTCGAGACCGCGCCGCAGAACCGGACGATCTTCTTCGGACTGAACGTCGGCGCCGACGACCTGCAGACCGACAACATCGAGGGCGAGAATCCGCTGGCAAACAGGCAGGTCCGCGAGGCCATGAACCTCGCCATCAACCGCGATGCGATCCGTCAGGTCGTGATGCGCGACCAGTCGATCCCGGCCGGCGTCATCGCGCCGCCGTTCGTGAACGGCTGGACGGAAGAGCTCGACCAGATCTCGACGGACGTGGACCGCGCAAAGGCGCTGATGGAAGAGGCCGGCTACGGTGACGGGTTCTCCATCCAGCTCGACTGCCCCAACGACCGCTACGTGAACGACGAGGCGATCTGCCAGGCCGCGGTGGGGATGCTGGCGCAGATCGGGATCACGGTGAACCTAGACACCAAGCCCAAGGCCCAGCATTTCCCCCTGATCACCGGCTTCACCGGGGACGAGACCGACTTCTACCTGGTCGGCTGGGGCGTTCCGACCTTCGACAGCGCCTACATCTTCGACTATCTCGTCCATTCCCGCGACGAGGAATACGGGTCGTGGAACGCGACCGGCTACTCGAACCCCGAGCTTGATGCCAAGATCGAGGGGCTGGCGTCCGAAACCGACCTCGAGGCGCGCAACCAGGCGATCGCCGAGATCTGGGAGGTGGTCCAGGACGAGACGATGTACCTGCCGCTGCACCACCAGGTCCTAAACTGGGGCATGACGGACAATATCGACGTGCCGGTCGACCCCGAGGACCAGCCGAAATTCAAGCGTTTCGCGCTGAACTGAGGCTGTCGGTCGGCCCCCATCCGCGGGGGCCGGCCGTCCGGGTGAAGAAAGAAGCAGCCCATGATCGGCTACATCCTCCGGCGGGTCTTCCAGTCGCTCCTCGTCCTTCTCGTGGTGGGGCTGGTTGCATTTTCGATGTTCCGCTTCGTGGGCGACCCGATCGAGAACATGCTGGGCCAGGAGCGTACCCAAGCCGACGTGGAGAGATTGCGCGAGACGCTGGGCCTCGATCAACCGTTCCCGGTCCAATACTGGCGCTTCTTGCAGAACGCCGCGCAGGGTGACTTCGGCATGTCCTACCGGCAGGGGCGGCCTGTCGCCGACATCCTGATGGAGCGCGCTCCGGCGACGCTTGAACTCGCGGCGGTGTCGGGTTTCCTCGCGGTCAGCCTCGGCATCATCCTGGGCGTCTTTACCGCCATCAGGCGCGGCGGCTGGGCTGCGGGCACGATCATGACCCTCAGCCTGATCGGGGTGTCGCTGCCGACATTCCTGATCGGGATCCTGTTGATCTACGTCTTCTCGGTCGAACTGGGGTGGCTTCCCTCCTTCGGGCGGGGCGAGGTCGTGCGCATCGGCGACTGGTGGACCACGGGCTTTCTGACGCAATCGGGCCTTGCGGCGCTGATCCTGCCGTCGATCACCCTTGGCCTTTACCAGCTGACGCTGATCATGCGGCTGGTGCGATCCGAGATGATGGAGGTCCTGCGCCAGGACTACATCCGTTTCGCCCGCGCCCGCGGCTTGCCAGAGCGCAAGGTGAACTTCCGCCACGCCCTCAGGAACACGCTGGTGCCGGTCATCACCGTGACGGGCCTGCAGCTGGGATCGATCATAGCCTTCGCGATCATCACAGAAACCGTCTTCCAGTGGCCCGGCGTCGGCTTGCTGTTCATCAACGCGATCCAGTTCGTCGACATCCCCGTCATGGCCGCCTACCTGATGCTGATCTCGGTCATGTTCGTGGGCATAAACCTGATCGTCGACCTGCTCTACGTCGCCATAGACCCGAGGCTGCGCACGTGATCGTTCCCGCCGGCAGCAACACGCGCCAGACAGAAGCCGAGGTCGTGGCCGAGCGTCCGCCGGGCCGCATCACCCGCATGTGGCATAGCGACCTCGGCTGGAGCTTCCGCCGCTCGCCTGTCGCGATGCTGGCCGCAGCGGTCGTGCTGCTTCTGGTCCTCAGCGCCCTCTTCGCACCGTGGATTGCGCCGCACGATCCCTTCGATCCGGGCTCGCTCAACCTCATGAACGGGTTCACCCCGCCGATGGAGCCGAATGCCTTCACGGGCGAGGTCTTCTGGCTGGGCGCCGACGATCAGGGGCGGGACGTGTTCTCGACCATCCTGTTCGGGATGCGGATCTCGCTCTTCGTTGGCGCGGCGGCCGTGGGCCTCGCGATGTTCATCGGCATCCTTCTGGGGCTTCTGGCGGGATATGCCGGGGGGCTGGTCGATGCCGCGATCATGCGGGCCGCCGACGTGCAATTGACCTTTCCGGCGATCCTCGTGGCGATGTTGATCTTCGGGATTGCGAAAGGGATCACGCCTGTCGAATACCGGGACCAGATGGCGATCTGGGTGCTGATCCTCGCCATCGGCCTGTCGGACTGGGTGCAGTTCGCGCGGGTCGTGCGGTCGGCCACGATGGTCGAACGGTCCAAGGAATACGTGCAGGCGGCCCAGCTTATCGGGCGGTCGCGCAGCGCGATCATGCTGCGTCACATCCTGCCGAACGTCCTGTCGCCGGTTCTGGTGATCGCCACGATCTCGCTCGCGCTGGCGATCATCGCCGAGGCAACGCTGTCGTTCCTGGGCGTCGGGGCTCCTCCGACGCAACCATCGCTGGGCACCCTGATCCGCATCGGCCAAGGGTTCCTGTTCTCGGGCGAGTGGTGGATCCTCGCCTTCCCGGCGGCCACGCTGCTGGCGCTTGCCCTGTCGGTCAACCTGCTGGGCGACTGGCTGCGCGACGCCCTGAACCCGAGGCTGAAATGAGCCTGCTCGAGCTTCACGACCTCTCGGTCGTCTACCCGAGCCGCCGCGGCCTTCTCGAGGCGGTGAGCGAGGCCGATCTCGCGATCGAGCCGGGGCAGATTCACGGGCTCGTCGGCGAAAGCGGTGCCGGAAAGTCCACGGTGGGTGCTGCGATCATGGGGCTCATCGACCCGCCGGGCGGCATCTCGGGCGGGACCATCCGGTTCCGGGGCGACACGATCTCGGCCTTCGACGCGCGCGCGATGCGGCGGCTGCGCGGTTCTGGCATCTCGATGATCTTCCAGGACCCGCTGACGGCGCTGAACCCGCTGCTGACGGTCGGAGACCAGATCGTCGAGACCATGCGCCAGCACCTCGACCTGTCGCAATCCGAGGCCGAGGACCGCGCGCGGGACCTTCTTGCCCGGGTCGGCATTCCCGACCCGAAGACCCGGATCGACCAGTATCCGCACCAGTTCTCGGGCGGGATGCGCCAGCGCGTGGTGATCGCCCTCGCCCTCTGCTCCGAGCCCGAGGTCATCATCGCGGACGAGCCGACGACCGCGCTCGACGTGTCGATCCAGGCGCAGATCCTCGAACTGCTCCGCGACCTCGCGCGCGAAAGGCAGGTGGGCATCCTGCTGGTGACCCACGACATGGGCGTCATCGCCGAGGTCACCGATGTCGTCACTGTCATGTACAAGGGACGCGTCGTCGAATCCGGGCCGACGGCGAAGATCCTTGGACAGCCGGATCACCCTTACACGCAGGCGCTGATCGCGGCCGTTCCCCGCCCCGACAAGAAGATGCACCGCTTCCCGCTGATCGCCTATGGCGGCGGTCTGCCCCGGATCGACGTGAACGAGCTGGGAGGCGGCTGGACGGCCCCCGACACCGACGGCCCGCTGGTCGAGCTTCGGGGCATCACGAAGCGTTTCCTCGAACGGGGCAGCATCATCCCCTCTCGCCGCCGCCATTTCACGGCCGTGGACGACGTCAGCTTCGACATCCGGACAGGCGAAGTCTTTGGCCTCGTCGGCGAAAGCGGCTCGGGCAAGTCGACTATCGCACGGATGATCGCGGCGCTCTATCCGCTGGACGGCGGCGAGGTGCGCTTCGACGGCACGCCGGTGCACAAGGGTGCCGACCGCGCGACACTCGACCTGTATCGCCGGCAGATCCAGATGATCTTCCAGGACCCGTTCTCGAGCCTCAATCCCAGGATGCGCGTTGCGGACATCGTGGCGGAACCCCTGCGGCACCTGGCGGGCCTGTCCGGACGCGACGTGCGGAAGCGGGTCGACGGCCTTCTCGACGGGGTGGGCCTCGGCACCGCAGCGGGCCCGCGCTATCCGCACGAGTTCTCGGGCGGACAGCGGCAGCGCATCTCGATCGCGCGAGCTCTTGCGACGCGCCCGCGCTTCCTGATCTGCGACGAACCGACCTCGGCTCTGGACGTCTCGATCCAGGCGCAGATTCTCAACGTCCTGAAGGACCTCCAGGAAGAGCTGAACCTGACGATGCTGTTCATCAGCCACGACCTGCCCGTGGTGCGGCAGATGTGCGACCGGATCGGCGTCCTCAAAGACGGCCGCCTCGTCGAGCTTGCCGAGACCGAAACCCTGTTCCGCGCGCCCCAGCACCCCTATACGCAAGAGCTTCTTCGCCTCATGCCCAAGTTCGCGGGGCCTGACACAGAGCTCGGCTGACGATCTGGAAAGAGGCCGCAAGACCCGGCCAACACGACCATCAGGCCCGTTGGTCGGCGATCTCACGTCCTTGTAGCGTCCCAGCTCCAGCCGTTGTTCCTGACCAGTCCCAGCATCTTTTTGCGCCTCTCGCAGAGGTCCCGCACACTCAGCAGGAACTCCTCTTCGGGAAGGGTCGGAATGCCGGCGCGCGCCACGCCCGACAAGTTCAGATCCGGCGGCGGTTCGGGGGCGGGTTCGATCAAGGCGGGGGGGAGCGTGTCGAGAAGGCTCCGAACGGCAGCGCGCGCCGAGCGAAGGACGGCGCGGCTCGGCCGCTGTTCGGGCGGAACGCCGTACCGGATGAGCGTGAGCGCATCATCGAAGAGGGCCGCCGCGACCATCGGCGACTTCTCGGGACGAGCCGGGTGGTAGTACTGGAGCAGAGGATAGGTCCGGTATTGCTCGGAAACCTGCGTCAGCTGCGAGCCGATCGCGCTCAGAGGAAGATCAAGGTCGTGGAGGTCGCGCCCATTCCAGCCGGACTCGACGATCTCTTCCGCCGTTCGCCCTAGGCCGCTGACCTGGCTGGCGAACGCCCTTTTCTGAACCACGGCCGAAATGATTGACAGGACGTAGGTGATGGACAGCGTAGCGAGCAGCAGGCCCGTCAGGTTCGTCAGGACCGCCATGATCTGCCACGCGTCACCGTTGGGGACGTAATCTCCAAGACCGGCCGTGAAGAGAAGGTAGCCGACGCAATAGAAGCGTGCAGGCCAGTCAGCCGGCGTGCTGGTGCTCGCGTGCATGATCGAGCGCTCATCCCCGCTGAAGATCAGGGTCCAGCCGAGCCACAGCATCGTTATCCAAAGGAAGACTATGATCGACAGGAGAAACGGGCCAACCACGCTCAGCGCCCGGTGACGTTCGCCGCACCAGGACTGTGCGCGCCTCCAGCACCACGCAGCGACGCGGGAGGATACGGGGCCGGCGCTGTTGTCGATCCAGAGCGTGGTCGAAAGCGCGTCCAGGAACACGAGGATGACGAGAGCGGCACCGATCAGAACGCAAAGCACATTCACCAGGCACCTCCGCTGCCCAGTGCCCCGGGCGCTCCGACAGACCCGCAGAGCGTGCCATTGTTCCTCTGACTATCCTGCATGCCGCACCTTCCGTCTTTCGGACCGTCAACGCCGCATGGCCATCCCGGTTCATCAGGAGGTTTCCGCCGCGCCAAGCCGCCGTCGCCTGGACCCTCATGTCCGAGCAACTCAATCAGGCGGCGGGCACCGGCGGGGGATCGGCGTCAGTCGCAAGTCTCTCCCGTCTTCGGCACCGGTTGCAGGATGCTGACGCGCACTGTTCGGCGGAAGGCCTTTTCCTTGATAGAGGAACCGGGCGGGCTGCGAAGCGTCAGGAAAGCTGTTGATGGAGCGCAGCTTGAGGATCAGGGCGGAACTCAGTTCCCATAGAACAACAGGTTTTCCCGATGAGACTTTTCGCAGCTGCCCTCGCAATCGCGACGTCCGCTGGCGTCGCCGCTCAGGCTGATGAGCTACAGGATCTGGCGCTGGAGTTTTTCCAGCCCCTGCCCTCGACCATCCCTGCCGTGTCGAACAAGCGCATCACGCCCGATAAGGTCGAGCTTGGGAAGGCGCTGTTCTTCGACCCGCGCATGTCTTCGTCTGGCGTCTTCAGCTGTGCGTCTTGCCACAACCTCGCCACGGGCGGGGACGACAACATGCTGACGTCGATCGGGCACGGCTGGCAGCGGGGCCGCGGAACGCTCCGACGGTCCTGAACTCGGTTCTGAACGCGGCGCAGTTCTGGGACGATCGTGCCGCTGACCTGATGGAGCAGGCCCAAGAACCCATTCAGGCCGAGGTCGAAATGGCAAACACGCCCGACAACGTCGTCGCGATGCTGGAGTCGATGCCACAATACGGCGAGTGGTTCCAGAATGCCTTTCCCGCGGAAGAGGAGCCGGTCACGTTCGAGAACATGGCTCGCGCGATCGAAGCCTTCGAGGCGACGCTCCTCACGCCTGCTCCTTTCGACGCCGATCTCAACGGTGAGGTGGAAGCTCTGACGGGCGACCAGAAGGCGGGCCTCCAGCTCTTTATCGACAAGGGCTGTGTCGCCTGCCATGCCGGCGTCAATGTGGGCGGTCACGGCTACTATCCCTTCGGCCTCGTCGAGCGGCCGGGCGCAGAAATCCTGCCGGCCAATGTCAAGGATCGCTACGCAGTGACGGCGACGGTCGATGACGAGTACGTTTTCCGCGCCGCACCATTGCGCAACGTGGCCGTGACGGCACCTTGTTTCCACTCGGGCGTGGTCTGGGATCCGAAGCCGGCTGTCGAGATCATGGCAGAGAGCCAGTTCGGTGAAGATGTGACGGACCAGGAGGCCGACCAGATCGTCGCGTTTCTGGAGACGCTCACCGGTGAGGTCTCGGACGTCACGCTGCCCGTCCTTCCGCCTGAGACAGAGTCCACCCCCCGTCCGACAAGCGAGGTTTTTCGCGACTGAGCCCGTCGCTATGGGCAAGGGAGGGACCTGCGATACAATGCCACGACCAGATCCCACGATGGCGGGAGAGGGTCATGCGTGAGCTGCTGATCTCTCCGCCTCCCCATGCAAAGGCGCCATGAAGCGAACCGCGCTCTGATCGACAACTACGGCGACAGGAACCCGAGGAGTGTTCGCTCGCCGACGCGAAGCCCCCTGTGCTCGACCGCGTCCTGCGCGAGGCGCTGACGTTCGGGCAGAGGCGTGTCGGCGAGATCGATCACATCGGGATGGATGTAGCTGTTCCGCGCGATTGTCGGCGTGTTTCCAAGCGTCTCTGCGGCGGCCTCGGCCATCGCCTTGATCGTCAGAGTCTCGTCCTTCATTGCGGTTTCCATCGCGGCGACCGTGCCGTTCCAGGTGCGGAAGGTCTTGGCCGTGTAACCATCCTCGCCCGTGATATCATGCAGCAGCTCGTTCACCTGCGTCGACGTCACCTCGTGCGTCTTGCCAAAGTCGTCGACCCAGCTCACGAAAGTGGCGCCCGGCAGATCGTCGAGCCGGTGAAGCACCTGGGCCAATCGCTTGTCCCGCAGCGTTCGCCGGATCTGCGCGCCGCCCTTGCCGCGGTAGTCGAGGCGCAGGCTGTCCTGCGTCAGTTCCACGTGGCGCGGGCGCAAGGTGGTGGCTCCATACGCACCGTGCCTGGCGTTTTCGGCGTGCCCGACGCGCAGCGACAGCCGGTCGATCATTGCCAGAACGGCCGCGATCGCGAAGGAGCGGTCTCCGGCGTCGTTATGAAGATCGCGGCGGATGCGGCGGCGAATGGCGGGAAGATGGGTGCCGAACGACGGCAGGTCGGCATACTTGCGCCGCGCGCGATAGGCGGTCCAGTTCTCGTGATAGCGGTATTGCTTGCGGCCCTTCGCGTCGCGCCCCGTGGCCTGAAGATGGCCATCCGGGCGGGGGCAGATCCATACATCCGTATAGGCCGGGGGTACCGCCAGAGCGTTGAGCCGGTCGCGCTCGGCCCTGCGGGCAATGCGCGTGCCGTCGGGCGCGATGTACGTCCAGCCGCGGCCGGCCCGCCTGCGGGTTATGCCGGGGTAGCTGTCAGGGTAATAAACCAGGTCGGGGATGCGCGTCATGGTCACCCTAAACCAGCGGGTGCGACGACAGGTTCCGCGGGAAACAGTCATGCCGTCAATCGTGCGCTGAAACGGGGCGCAGACAGTGCTCGGCGCACATCTTCGGGAGGCGCTTGACCCGTTGCTCCCCGGTTCGTCGCGATGCGAACAGCCCCCGCGGACGCTTTTCCGTCGCCGTCGGCTACCGGCCCGGATCAAGAGTGACTTGGGCCGTGTGTCGCTGGCCGTTTCGAACGTAGGCCACCTCGACTTCGCTGCCCGCCTCATGGGCGTCAAGGGCGCCCAGCAGCTCTTCGGTCGTGGTGACCGGCACGCCATCCAGCCCGACTATGATGTCGCCCGGCACCAGGCGACCGTCAGCGGTGATACGCGCCGGCTGAAGTCCGATTTCCTCCGCCGCTGAACCGGCTCTTACCGCCAGCACAAGAACCCCGTTGAAACCTTGGCGCCGCGCCAATTCGTTGATCCGCTGGTCGAACTCGATCCCGAGTTCCGGCGGCGTGTAGCGGCCGTTCTCGATCAGTTGCGGCACGACGCGGTTCACCACATCGACAGGGACGGCAAAGCCAATCCCCGCACTACCACCTGACGGGCTGTAGATCGCCGTGTTGACCCCGATCAACCGTCCCGCGCTGTCCAGGAGCGGACCTCCCGAGTTGCCGGGATTGATCGCGGCGTCAGTCTGGATCAGTCCCCGCAGTCCGCTGCCGCCCGCCGCCGGCAGCTCGCGATCCAGCGCCGAGACAACGCCCGTGGTCAGTGTCCAGTCCAGCCCGAACGGATTGCCGATGGCCAAGACTTTCTGCCCGACCTGTATGTCTGCGCTCCTCCCGACGGGGAGCGGCGGCACCTCTCCGCCCTCAATCCTGAGAACGGCGAGGTCGTGGGTCAGATCGGTGCCAACCAGCTGCGCACGATGGGTCTCGCCATCGGCAAGCTGGACCATGGCGCTGTCGGCCCCCGCGATGACGTGGTTATTCGTGATGATGTGTCCCTGCGCGTCCCACACGAAGCCCGATCCGCTCCCCTGCGGCACGTCGGCGGAGCGCCTGCTCCAAGGATCGATGATCCGCGATGAGGTGGTGATGAAAACGACGCTTTCGCGTGCCGCATGAAAGGTCTCGACCACCGAGCGTTCATCCGCCGGCAGGTCGGTGCGAGGAACGACCGCCCGCGGCTGAGCCGGGGGCACGAGAAAGCTCTCCACGATTTCGGGACCGCTTTGCCAGGCAATGCCGACGAAGATCGCCGCGAGCGATGACAGGAGAAGTCGGGAGTGGAAGCGTCGATCGTCCATCGTTTTCGCCGTTGTTGTTCTGCCGTCGGCACGGGAGCCGATCACCATGTCGCACCGCGCCCGAGTCGCGGATACCGCATAGCTCCGTTCGGGCTAAGGGGCATTATGATCCGTCCGCTGCGCCATCAGCGCACTTACATCCCGGCCATGCATCCTTAGGGTCTCTGGATCCGGGTGTCTGTCTTTTCGATCGAGCACTCTCCTTGGGCTCCACCTTGTCCCGGAGCCGTTGGAGGTAGTTCACAGATGATGGAGTGACTCTCGGGTCGTTCTACCCGCGGCGAGACTGACTCCAGGTCTTCCAGCTTGCGGCGGCAAGAGGCGCACCCCAAGGTTTCGTGCATGGTAGCCGATGTACGGCACCCTGTGCGACTGCAGATTGCATGTCAAACGGACTGTCACAGGCTAGGCGGCTGAAGAAGTATGTGTCCGCAAGCAGCAAGCTTCGTCATCGTCGAAGCCTTCGTGGACTCGAAGATCTGTCCGCCGCACAAGCTCCGAACCCAAGGACGCGCCGCCCGCGCGGCGTTCGCGCCAGATCGCCGGACGGGCGATTCCTGGGCAAGCTCAAGGTCCGCCGGCGACCGAGCCCGCGACGACCATGACGATGGCATCCACGTCTATCGGCCCGTGGACGACCACGCTGTCGCCCTCCTGCCGAACCTCGAGATCGTCGCGTCCCTCCGCCTGACGCTTCATTTCATCGATGATCGCCGCCCTGAGCTGCTCTTCCATGCCGGTCCCTTTCTTGCCGCTTCCGTGCCATCCGCAGAACGGACGGATCACATAGTTACTGCAGGCAGAATGATCGGAGAGCGCGTTCGTTCCTCAGCGCGCACTCGCGCCCCGACCGCACTTTCGCATCACCGGCGAAGATGAGACGGATGCCCCACGCGCGCTCCAGGTGGTCCCGTCACAGGACGAACCGAACATACCTAGTCAAGCTTGATGACTGAGCGGTATGCCCTCAGGCGGCGGTTTGGGGTAGAATGATCCATTCGGAACTGTCGCCGTCAGGTTCAGCGCGCGGGGCACCACCCATTACCCGCGTGGGAAGGACCCGATCCTGACGCTATACGCAGCAGATGGGCAGACGCAGTGCCGAAGCGGGAGCGCACCGATCAAGCAGGAAGAGTCCATGGGCAACATGCATGAAAGAAATGAACTGAATGAGCATTGAAAGTCGCGGGTGACGTCCCAGATTGCTCGCGCCGGCTGCGGCGGAGCTTGCGCCCCCGCTCCACTCCAGCACTCAACGGATACCTCGCGCAAACGTTGAGTTCCTCAAGATCGTCTGGATGGTGCGCACACTGCCGCCGACCGTATGGTTGCCTTAGATCCGCAAAATGCTGACCCATGCGGCGCCTGATCGCCCGGAGGCCATCACTTAGCCGGCGCGTCATGCACATTGCGGGCTCCGCGGCGTGCTTGTGAGGTACGAGGTCCTTCAACTGCCATCGTCGATCGGGTACGCGACAGGCCAACTCAAAGGTCTTCTCCATGCTCCCCTGGATTCATTTGGCGACGGCAACCACGCCGGAAGGCGATACCCTCAGGCTCCTGCGGCGGGGGGAGGAGTTCTCGATCCGCCTCGAAGGCGGGAACGAGTTGATGAACAGCCGGCTCGGCGGATCGGAAGAGGCGCTTGCCACGCTGGCCTTCGACCACTTGGGCGGGCGCCCCGCGCCACGCGTTCTGATCGGCGGCCTCGGCATGGGCTTCACGCTCCGCGCCGCGCAAGGGGCCGCCCCCCCGGATGCGCGCCTGGTCGTGTCCGAGATCGTGCCTGAACTGGTGGACTGGGCAACGCAGCACATGGCGACCGTCTTCGAGGACTGCCTCGCCGATCCGCGGGTCGAGGTGCGGACGGGGGATGTCGCGCAGATGATAGGCGAGGCGGCAGGCGCGTTCGACGCCATCCTGCTCGACGTCGACAACGGCCCTAATGGCCTCACGCGGGCCGAGAACGATGTGCTCTATGGCGAGGCGGGGTTGCGCGCGGCACGACGGGCGCTCAGCGCCGGTGGCGTGCTTGCCATCTGGTCCGCCGCGCCGGATGCCGGATTCTCCAGACGGCTGTCGAAATGTGGCTTTTACGCAACCGCGCATACCGTCCGCGCCGGCCGGACAAAGCGGGGTGCCCGCCACACCATCTGGATCGCCTTCCAATCTGCGCTCACGTCCGTCAAGCTGGTGTAATGTCCCGGATGGCCTGAGGGCATGATCAGGCGGCTTTTGTTGTTATGCTGAGAAGGGGGTCGATCTCCTCCTTGTCGATCTGAGCGAAGGCCTCGACCATCATGTAGCGGCTCGAGGTCTGCCATGCGTCATTCTGCTCGAACAGCACCGCGCCGATCAGGCGCATGAGGGAGGCTGCGTTCGGAAAGATCCCGACGATATCGGCGCGGCGCTTCACCTCCTGGTTCAGCCGATCGATCGGGGGTGCCGTGCAGCTTTGTCCGGTGCTGACGCGGGAAGGTCATGTATGCCAGCACGTCGTGCTCGCTGGCGTCCATGAGATCCGCCAGCTTGGGCTTGGGCTTCGGCCACCTTGCGCCATGTCGTGCTTCGAGCAAGCCCGGAAAACAGCTCCCCTGCCGCAGCTTCGGCACCCGCAGCTTCGGCGTGCCCGGACGGGTATCGAGCGCGCGATCGCGATACCCGTTTCTTCAGGTCGTGCGCTCTTTGCTGCGCGCGTGCCTGCCCGCGCCGATCAGGCCTTCGACATCGGCCTCCATGATCAGTTGAAGGACAGCCTCGGCGATGCTGCGAAGAAAGCCGCCGTGATCGGGCTTGGCCAGAAGCTCGGACAGGTCCATGACCGTCCTGGTCACCGGGGTCTCCGCGTGGTCCGTGGTTGAAGTCGCCAAACTCCACCTCGACCATACACTTCGATGGCCGCCCGGGATCGCACCGTTGTCGGCGCTGAAATTACACCAGCTCCTCGGACGCTACCAAATCCGCCTGACGTCGCACCGCATCGGAACATCTTGTGAGCGAGCCTGCCGCATCATAGATTGGCAAGGCGCGCAGCGACCGTGAGCCGGCGATGCACGCACCTCATCGAGATCATCGCCCTGACGCAGGTCAGGCAACCCTGGTTTTCCTGAGAGACGGCCCGTTCGGCATGTCGCCGGACGCGGAATGTAATTGCGTGAGGTCGTGATGGGAAAAGGCAACAACAGACGCGGAAACAAGGAAATCAAGAAGCCGAAGCAGGAAAAGCCGAAGGCTCCTGTTTTCGCCGGTGCCGGGATCATCAATTCGGTTCTTCCCGGCCAGAAGAAGAACAAGTAACCGCGCCAGCGGGCGGGCCGTGTCCGCCCGCCCAATCCTGCGCCTACTAGGTAGACAGGATCGCCCAGCCATGTGCTGGAATGGCGATCTGCGCGTCCTGGCGCTCTGCCTGCATCAGGTCTCCACCTCCTGCCTCGATCCGTCCCGCCGCGGAGACAGGCAGCGTCACCGCCTCGTCGGCGAGGTTGAGGCAAAGAAGCAGCCGCTCCGCATCCTGCGCGACCGAAAACACCAGGTGCTCGTTCGTGAGGTGGAGGATTTCGGCTCGGGCACGATGCAGCCACGGATGCCGCCGCCGCAATCGGATCAACTGCCGGTGCAGGTCGAACACCTGCGCGTCCCCGGCCTCGAAATCGTCCGGCGTCGGGGGAAAGACCGGCCGCACTGCGTCGTCCCCGCCCACCCGGTCCTCCTTTGCACCCCTGAAGCCCTGCTCATCGCCGTAATAGACCGACGGCGTGCCCCCGCAGGTGAAGAGGATCGCGAGGGCGTGCGGCAGGTGCCGGTCGTCCGCAAGCAGACTGGCGATGCGTGTCACGTCGTGGTTGCCCACGAAGGTGAGCGGCACGAAGGTGTCGAGGAACGCGTTGTGACGCTCGAGCGCGTGAGACAACTCGAACAGGTTCCGGTCGTTCAACGAGCTCCAGATCGCCTTCCAGAGCTCGTACTGCGTGACCGCGTCCACGCCTGTGTCGCGGACGAAGGCGGTATAGTCGCCGTGGATCAGCTCGCCGAAGATGTAGGCGTCCGGATGCGCGGACCGCACGCGCGGCAGGACCTTCGCCCAGAACTGCGCCGGAACGGCATAGGCCGCGTCGAGCCGCCAGCCATCGGCTCCACGGTCGAGCCAGTGGGTCATGACCGTGGCGACATACTCGACGACTGCAGGGGTGCCGTGGGCGAGGGTGACGAGGTGTCGGTGCCCCTCGAAACAGGCATGGTCCGGCTCGGCGCCCGGAGCCGTGCCGCGCGGCCAGGTCAGCTGGAACCACGAGGCGTGTTCGGCCTCTGGCCCAGCCTGGAGGACTTCCTGGAATGCAGGGTGCATCTGCCCGACGTGATTGAACACCCCGTCGAGGACTACCTGAAGACCGCGGGAATGAGCGGCCTCGATCAGCGCATCGAAGTCCGAGTCGTCGCCCAGGCGCGGGTCGATCCGGAAGTGATCGGCTGTATCGTAGCCGTGCGTCGACGAGGCAAAGATCGGGCCCAGGGCGAGCCCCGAGACACCCAGCTCGACCGCATAGTCCATCCATAAGTTCAACTGGCCCAGCCGGTGCACGATCGGGCCGTCGAACGATCCCTTCGTCTCTGCGCCCACGAAGCCGAGCGGGTAGACATGCCACCAGATCGCGTTTTCTGACGATGTCGACATCGCTTCCCCCTCTTCTCTCGTCTGGCTCAGATCGAAGGCTTTGCGGCCGTCTGCGGTTCCCCAGCTGAGCGGTCCGTGTGAACCAAAGGCATCTTCATGGTAAAACTGATGGTCCCGCTTTCAGACACCGCGGTCAGCGTGCCGCCATGCGCCTTCGCAATCTCGGACGCGATATAGAGCCCAAGGCCCAGGCCTTTCCCGCCCGCGGCAGGCTGACCGCGTGAAGGGCTTGAAGAGCGAGCGCATGATCCGCTTTGGAATCGGCTTGCCGGCGTTCGTGACCGAGACGACGAAGTGCCCGTCCTCCTCGGCCGCCCTCACATGGATCGGTGCGCCCCGCGTACCGTGCGTGACGGCATTACCCAGTAGATTCGACAGCAACTGCCCCATGCGCTGCCGGTCGCAGGGCAGAGCGCCGCAATCCAGTTCCGCAAGGATCTCGCGACCAGAGGCTGTCTCGATCTCGGAGATGACCTGCTGGAACCCCGTCTTCATGTCGGCCCCGGGGTCGATCCGGACCGGGATCCCGCCGCCAAGCCGCCCGCGGGCAAGATCCAGAAGGTCGCGCACAAGGTCGTCCATGCGGACAGGCCTCTAGGCCCTGGACTCATAACCAGAAGATGACGGTAGCGGCGAGGGCGATGGCCGA